>JBHIET010000019.1:0-48971 GCA_046760785.1 Anaerolineae bacterium
AGCACCTTCGAGACTTCCGCAGTCTGGCAGTTTGAATTGCGAAAGGCTCTCTTACCGTAATGCGGGAAGAGGTAGGCAACATGCAGGAGGCGACGATGAAGATAGACCTCAACTGTGACATGGGCGAGAGTTTCGGCCGCTACAGCCTGGGGAGCGATGCTGCTCTTATGTCCTACGTTACCTCAGCCAACATCGCCTGTGGCCTTCACGCTGGCGACCCTCTGGTCATGGAGCGCACCGTGCGCCTGGCCCGGGAACACGGCGTGGGCATCGGCGCCCACCCGGGCTTCCCTGACCTGCAGGGGTTTGGCCGTCGGGCGATGCAACTCGCCCCGGAAGAGGTCGAAGCTTTTGTGCTCTACCAGATCGGGGCTCTGGCCGCCTTTGCCAAAGCCGCCGGGGCCGAATTGGTTCACGTCAAACCCCACGGAGCGCTGTACAACCTGGCAGCCAGAGACCGCCCCTTGGCCGAGGCCATCGTCCGGGCCGTGGCCCGCTTCAGCCGTGGTTCGACTCCGCTCACCACAGGCCAGTTGATCCTGGTGGGCCTGGCCAATTCCCTGCTGGTCGAGGCTGGGCTGGAGGCTGGCTTGCCGGTGGCCCGCGAGGCCTTCGCCGACCGGGCTTACGAGGCCGATGGCTCCCTGCGCTCCCGCCGGCTACCCGGCGCCGTGCTGGAAGATCCCGCCGAGGCTGCTGAGCAGGCTGTGCGCATCGCCCAGGATGGGCTGGTGGTAGCCTACAGCGGTGAGGAGGTGCCGGTGCAGGCTGAGACCATCTGTCTGCACGGCGACACCTCCACAGCCCTGGCTATCGCCCAGGCAGTCCGTCAGGCCCTCACGACAGCCGGAGTGGAAGTAGTGCCGCTGACTACCTTTGTGGGTACGTGAATGCGCTACGATTCTCCCCGCCTCCTGCCAGCCGGCGACTCGGCACTGGTGGTCGAGTTCGGCGACGAGATCAGCGAAGAGGTGAACCACAAGGTTCACGCCCTCGCTTACGCCCTGAAGCAAAACCCGCTTCCCGGCCTCGGTGAGGCCATCCCCACCTACCGTTCCCTCCTCATCAACTACGACTCCCTCCGCCTGTCCTGTGACGAGGTCAAAGCCTTGGTAACCGACCTCCTCCGGAAGTGCGAAGAAATCTCATTGCCCGAACCCAGGGTGGTCGAGATTCCGGTGGTTTACGGAGGGGAGTTCGGGCCCGACGTCGAGTTCGTAGCTGAGCACAATGGCCTCTCCGTTGAGGAGGTGGTGCGGCTTCATTCCGGTGCTATCTATACAGTCTACATGCTGGGTTTCACGCCTGGCTTCCCCTACCTGGGCGTACTACCAGAAGCCATCGCCACTCCGCGCCTTCCCACGCCCCGCAAGCTGGTGCCAGCAGGCTCAGTGGGCCTTGCCGGCTCCCAGACCGGCATCTACCCTATCGCCACCCCCGGCGGATGGCGACTGATTGGCAGGACGCCGGTCACACTATTCGACCCCACGCGCACCCCGCCAACCCTTCTGAGACCGGGAGATAAGGTGCGATTTGTGCCGATTCCGGCGGAGGAATTCCAAACCCTGATGGAGGGAGCAGAGAGTGGTGCTTGAAGTTCTGGCGGGGGGCCTGCTCACCACTGTTCAGGATCTGGGACGGTATGGCTACGAGCGATACGGTGTCCCCGTCGCCGGAGCGATGGATCAATTCGCACTGCGGGCCGCCAATCTCCTGGTGGGCAACCCCCCGGACGCGGCCGCTCTGGAGGTAACCATCACCGGCCCCACGTTGAGAGCTAGCGACAAATGCCTGATTGCAGCAACCGGCGCCGACCTGGCCCTGCGGGTGAACGGCTGGAAAATGTCCCCCTGGATGGCGATTTTCGTGCGCAAGGGCTGGATGATCGAGTTTGGCGGTCGTAAGACTGGATGCCGCGCTTACCTTGCAGTGGCAGGAGGGATTGACGTAACACCCGTCATGGGGTCCCGGTCAACCTACCTGAGCGGCGCTTTCGGAGGGTTCAAGGGCCGCCTGCTTCGCCAGGGCGATCTCATCCCTCTAGGTGAGGTGTCTTTCCATCTCCCCAGCCTGGCCGGCCGGTCGTTTCCGTCCAATCTCATCCCCGACTACGGCGACGTGCCTGAGATACACGTCGTGCTCGGCCCCCAGGATGACTACTTCACCGATGAGGGAATCGCGGCTTTCTTATCCGGCGAGTACCAGGTCAGCCCCACGTCCGACCGAATGGGCTATCGCCTCCAGGGGCCGGAGATAGCTCACAAAGAGCGGGCGGACATCATCTCTGATGGGATCGCACTGGGCTCGGTACAGGTCCCCGCCGACAGGCAACCCATCGTGATGATGGCCGATCATCAGACGACCGGTGGATACCCCAAGATCGCCACCGTCATCAGCGCCGACATTCCCCTGCTGGCCCAGTGTATGCCCGGCCAGAGTACGGTCACGTTCGAGGCCGTCAGCGTTGAAGAAGCCCAACTGCGCTACCGGAGGGTGATGAAAGCCCTGGAGGAGGCGCTATGAATACTCTACCCCCTCAGGAGGTGCGGGCTCTGTTCAGAGAAGGAAGCTTGAGCGGGCCGACGGCGGGTCTGGCAAGCGGTTACGCTCAAGCCAATCTCGTCATCCTGCCGCAGGAGTGGGCCTACGAGTTTCTGCTCTTCTGCCAGCGCAACCCCAAGCCCTGTCCCCTGTTAGAGGCCCTGGATGTCGGTTCCCCCTACCCGGTCACGATGGCATCGGGGGCGGATCTCCGCACCGATCTGCCCAGGTATCGGATCTATCGCCATGGGGAACTCGAGGCCGAGGTGACGGAGATCACAGGCTATTGGCAGGATGACCTGGTATCCTTCCTCCTGGGCTGCAGTTTCACCTTCGAGGCGGCCCTTCTGGCTGCTGGCATCCCCGTGCGACACATTGACGAGAAGTGCAACGTGCCAATGTACATCACGGATATCGAGTGTGCGCCGGCCGGTCGCTTTCGTGGGCCGATGGTTGTGACCATGCGACCCATTCCCGTCGAGAAGGTGGTCAGGGCCGTGCAGGTGACCACCCACTATCCCAGAATGCACGGCGCTCCGGTTCACGTCGGCCCCCCGTCCGCCATCGGCATTGATGACCTGAGCCAGCCGGACTTCGGCGACCCGGTCACGATTGGGGAGGAGGAGATGCCCCTCTTCTGGGCCTGCGGCGTGACTCCTCAAGTGGTGGCCAGGGAGGCAAGACCCGACCTGATGATCACCCACGCTCCCGGCCATATGTTCATCACCGACATTCGCCATGAGGAATTCCTGGAGTGATCGTAACATAGGGCCCGCGGAGCGGGAGCGGATGTCGTCGGAGTTGGCCGAGATCGAGGCCCGCAGCGAAAGCCTCCTGGCAGGGGGGGTCGCCCAGAAGGCCCCGCTCCACGTCGTCCAGCGGGAGCGGGGCAGGCTGGCCGACCTGCAAACCGAGCAAGCCAGGCTAAAAGAGCGGCTGGTAGCGCTGGAGTAGGGGAGCGCCAGGTGAACGAGTCAGACGTGGCAGACCCAGGCACGCTGCGGTTTGGAGTGGCGGCAGCCCTCGTCTTCCTGGTCGTGGGCCTGGCGGTGTTGGACGGCTATGGACTGGCCTGGGATGATGCGGAGAACCTGCTCACAGGCGAGCACTACGTCCGCTTCTTCACCACCTGGGACTGGAGCTGGCTGGACTTTCCGCGCTACAACGAAATTTACGCCACCAGTCCAGACCCTCCCCCGCTCTACAACCAGCACTTTCAGGCCGCCGAACGGTATCCTCCAGTGGCCAATATGGTCGCCGTGCTGACGCACGCGCTGTTCACCGAGCGACTGGGTTGGCTGGCCGATACCGACGGCTACCATGTGGGCGTGCTGCTCTTCGGCAGTCTGGCCGTCCTGGTGACAGTGGCCTTCACCTGGCAGGCGTTCGGCCCTCTGGCCGGTTGGGCTGCCACCCTGGCCCTGGCGCTGTACCCCCTGTTCCTGGAGCACGCCCACCTCAACCTAAAGGATGTGCCCTTTGCCGCGTTGGTGCTGCTGGCCGTGTGGGCGTACTGGAGGGCCGTCGAGATGCAGCGTTGGAGATGGCTGTGCCTCTCAATCTGCGCCACCGGACTGGCACTGGGCACGCGGCTAATAGCCGCCGAGGTGTGGGGAGTGATGGGGCTGGCCTACTTGCCTGCCGGGTGGAACTGGCTGCGCCGCTGGATACGCGAGCGGCGGTGGCACGTGCCGCCTCTCGCCCTGCGCTGGCTTCTGCCGCACGTGCCGTTGTCCACCCTGGTCTTCCTGGCCGTCTGGCCCTGGCTGTGGCCCGATCCGCTGGGGAGGGTGCGCGCACACGTGGAGTACTCCCGCAACGTGGTGCGGGGCATGCGGGTGCTTTACGCCGGGGAGATCTGGCAGGCGGGGCAGACGCTCCCCTGGCACTACACGCTCGTCATTTTTCTGCTGACGACGCCTCTCCTGACGCTCTTCCTGGGCAGCCTGGGAGCGGGAGTGGCGCTGAAACGGGGGGTGCGTAGCCGCAACGCAGCCGCGCTGATCTTGCTGGTGCTCTTCCTCCTCGCCCTGGCACGCAGCAGTTGGCCCACCCTCCCCCAGTACGACGGCACGCGGCACATGATGGACGGCATCGTCGCCTTAGCCGGCCTGTGTGGGCTGGGAGCTGACGTGCTCTGGCGCTGGCTCCGCCAGCGCTGGCCTCGCTTCACGCTATCCAGGAAAGCGTGGATGAGTATCCTGGTGTTGGCCTATCTCCCGCTGGTCGTGCAGTTGTACCGGCTGCATCCCTACGAAGGGGTATACTACAATCTCCTGGCCGGTGGTGTGCGGGGCACGGCCGGACGCTATCCCCAGGAATACTGGGGTAGTTCATTCCGCGCGGGTTGTGAATGGATCAACGAAAACCTGCCGGAGGGCGCGGTCGTACTCACCCGCGTCGGTGGGCGCTCGGCCCGCTACTACCTGCGCCCTGAGGTGCAGCGCATCGCGGATGAGGACCTCCCGTACTTGCCACCCGACCAGGTTGTGTACGTGATGTACATCACCCGTGTGGACAAGTATGGCCCGATAGCGACCTTCGCCGACACTTATCTAGTCCCCATCTACGCAGTGAGCGTGGAGGGAGTGCCGCTGTTGAAAATAGTGCGCACCGACGCAGGCACGCTGCTACAGGGCGTGTCCAATTGACAACGCCAGCCGGTCGAAGCTAGAGCCTACTCTCCACTACTGTCCTGCACCCTGCGTCACGTCAAACGCCTCAATGTTCCAGAGATCCACGTCCTCGCTGGGATCCAAGATCACGCCGCCCACCTCCGGGCGCGTGGCGACCAGTTTGGGCACGAAGTAGAGTGGCAGCACAGGCAGATCTTGAGAAAAGATGCGCTGTGCCCGACGGTGGAAGCGAATGTACGCTTCCATTCCGGGCAGTGTGTCCAACGCCGCTTGGCAAGCTGCGTCATAGTCGGCACTGGCGTAGCCAGGGTTATTGCTCGCGGCCCACCAGTTTTCAGGCCCTGGAACCTCGGCGGAGAGATAGAGCCAGCACGGCGCGTCAAGATCGTTCAACCAGGAGAATAGCGCCAGGTCGAACTGGCGTCCGAGGACCGGGCCGTCAGGGCCGTCGGCAAAGAACTCCTCGTCAGGGAAATATTGCACTGCCAACCCGATGCCACAGGCCGCCAGATTCTCGACCAGAATGGCCGCCGTCCGCTCGTGGGGCGGGTCGCCGCTGGTGGTGAACAGAGTGACGGTGAAGGGTGTGCGGTTGACGATGCCTGCCACACCATGGGCCTCCCGAACGCCATCCCCGTCTTCATCTCGCCAGCCCACCTCTTCTAACAAGGACTGACCACTGGCTGGGTCGTAGTCCCAGCGATGGACTTGTCTGTCTGCGTACAGTGGGTGCTCAGGGGGGACGTAACTGTGGGCGACGGCGACTTCACCGTAGGGGAACGCTTCACTCGCGATGCGCTCACGGTCAACGCACAGCGCGACGGCCTGGCGCACCCGCTCGTCCCCGAAGAAATCCGGGCGATTCACCCAACTGGCTGGCTCGATCCCGAAATCCAGATGCTCCCACTCGCTGCTGAGGGATGAGACCAACTTGACCGTGCCAGCATCGGCGGCCTCTAACAGCGGCGCAAGATCCCCGCTCTCGATTATGTCCCGAGCGATGAGGTCGCATTCGCCCACCGCGAGCAGATCAAGCGCCTGCCGGAGATCAGGAACGAAGCGAAAAGTGACGCGGTCGAGGTAAGGTAGACCTTCCGCAGCGCGGAAGTAGTGGGGGTTACGCACTAGCGTGATGTAGTTGCCCTCCACCCACTCCTCGACGACAAAGGGGCCCCAGCCCAGCGGTTTGCGGTGCGCGACCTCCGCGCTGAGCAACTGATCGGCGTCGGCCACCCCCCACACGTGCCGGGGCAGCGGGTGGTAGAAGGGGCGATACGAGTAGAAGGTGTCCCGATAGCCGGGGACACCTGTCCAGACGACCGTGTGCTCGTCCACGACGTCATAACTGCGGGTGCGATCCCGGGCAAACCGCAGGGTAGGATTGTCAAACTCACCGGCCAGCTCAAAGGAATAGCGGGAGTCGTCGGCGGTCAGCGGCTGACCATCCGCCCAGGTCACGTCGGCTCGCAGCGTGAATGTCACCACCATCTGCGTCATCGTGACCACCCCGCTCTCAAACGTGGCTTCATGATCATCGGCGTCAAAGATGGTGACGCCGGGGAGTAGATCCACTGCCAAGCCATTGACATCCACGACCTTGTCACCCTCCTCAACCCGGACAGTCTGCAGGACAGCGTCCCCGTCGGCCAGGCTGGGTAGTTTCTCCAGGATCACGGGCTGGAACTGATACCCACGGGTGTCAATCGGGCCCTCGTAGACCCCGGCCAGCACGTTGCGGGCGGCGCGCGATGGCCTGCCGTAGATGAAGAGCGTGTTCGGCTCAAGAGCCTGGCAGATGGTGAATTCCTTGGGAGGCAGCGGGGTCGGCACGTTGGTAGGGGTCGTGGTGGGTGTGCCAGGAGAAGGCGTGGAGGGCGATAGAGGAGAAGCCAACGAAGGCAACACAAAGACGGAATCAAGATCATTGGTCACTAGCAGAGCTCCCAACGTTGCCCCAAAGGCCAAAAACACCAAAGCTGCAGCTATCCATTTACCACGTGCCATGCGACTTCAATCCTCCAATCTTGCGATCCTCAGTAGGCCCGCGCAAAGATAGCCCGTTCACTGGCCTCTTTTCCGCAGCGAATGCACGTCCCTCTCCCCTGTTCCTGCTCCAGCGCTGCGCCCTGAGCGCTCACGCCGAAGGCCTGCCGAAGGGGGATGCACCGCACCGTGGCCTTGGTATCCTCCTTGATTTGTGCTTCGCAGTGTGGGTCCCCGCACCACCAGGAATAGGCGAAGCCCTCAGACACCGCCCCCTTGAACTCGGCGTAGTCCTTAGGATTGTACGTATGCGCCTCGCGGAACTCAAGCGCGCGCCGGTAGAGGTTGGCCTGGATCGTCGCCAACATCTCCTGCACTTTTTCCGCCAACCCACCCAACGGTACGCCGCTCTTCCCCTCGCGCGAGCTCAGTCGAGCCGCGCTCAGCCGAACGGCCAATGTCACCTGCTCTCGCTCCACGTCCCGGGGGCCGATCTCAATTCGCAGCGGCACGCCTCGCATCTCCCAGTCGTTGAACTTCCAGCCGGGCGAATACTCTTCACGGTCGTCCACGTACACGCGCACGTCGTCGCCCAACAGCGCCTCCACTTGGGTAGCCACTTCAGATACTCTCGCCCGCTCGTCCTCGTTCTTCCATATAGGGACAATGACGACCTGGATAGGGGCCAGTACGGGCGGCAGGATCAACCCCTGATCGTCCCCATGCGCCATTACCACCGCTCCCACCATACGTGTGCTGACGCCCCAACTGGTCGTCCACACGTGTTGAAGTTCATTGTTCTCGTCGAGGAATTTGATGTCGAACGCCTTGGCGAAGTTCTGTCCAAGAAAGTGGCTGGTGCCCGCCTGGAGCGCCTTGCGGTCTCCCATCATTGCCTCAATAGTATAACTGGTCACCGCGCCAGCGAATTTCTCGCTCTCACTCTTGCGGCCGGGGATGACCGGGATAGCAGCATCCTCGACCGCGAACGCGGTATAGACGTCGAGTATCCGCAACGTCTCTTCCATTGCCTCCTCGGCGGTGGCGTGGGCCGTGTGTCCCTCTTGCCACAGGAACTCCATTGTGCGCAGGAACAGCCGGGTACGCATCTCCCAGCGCACCACGTTGGCCCACTGATTGATCAGCAGGGGTAGGTCACGGTAGGACTGAATCCACTTGGCATACATGTGGCCGATGATCGTCTCCGAGGTGGGACGCACGACCAGGGGTTCCTCCAGCTTTTTGCCTCCACCGATGGTGACGACGGCCAACTCGGGGGCGAAGCCCTCCACGTGTTGCGCCTCTTTGTGGATGAAACTCAGCGGGATGAAGAGGGGAAAGTAGGCGTTGACGTGACCGGTGGCCTTAAAGCGCCGGTCTAGCCCGGCTTTGATGTTCTCCCACAGCGCGTAGCCGTAGGGTTTGATCACCATGCAGCCCTTGACAGGAGCGTAATCGGCCAGATCGGCCATCTGAACGACATCCGTGTACCAGCGGGAATAGTCCTCGCTGCGGGGGGTGACTTTGTCAGCCATTCAATTCATACTGCAGTCAAAGTGACTTGACCGACAGTACTCTCCTCCTTTCTGCCAAAATGAAGGTCGTCGCTTTTGGCCAGCAGAGACGAGCATGTCTCGAAAACTTCCAGACAAGGCATCTGGCTCGGGGTATACCTCAACGCGATAGGGCAAGCGCAGATAGTATTCAGGTTTCGGGCTATGAGCGATACGACGGCGTGGTTTCTCCAATCTATCCACTGCGACCGGCCCAATTCTATCACAAGCCATAAGGACTGGCAATCACATTGCCATCCACGCCACCTGCCGCTTCTCGAACCGTGCCAGCCGCGTGAACCCGGCTGCGCGCGCCATCTCCAGTGCCACGTCGAAGCACGCGCCGATGGCATCAGGCCTGTGAGCGTCAGAGCCAAACGTGAGGATCTCGCCGCCCAGCTCGCGGTACCAGCGCAGTATCTCCAGCGATGGGCAGGGCTCCGGCTGGCCCCGGCGCAGCGGCGAGGTGTTGATCTCGATCCCCTTGCCCCGCTCGACGATGGAGCGCAGCGCCGTGCGGATCATATCCGCATAAGGCTCTGGACCGTCGTAGAGTTTGCCGAACTTGCGCGCATCTCGCTTGACCAGGTCGAGATGAGCCAGCACGTCGAAATCTCCCTTCGCGGCCAGGCGAACCACCTGCCGGAAGTATGCCTCGTAAGCCTGGCCCAGCGGCTGCTCGAAGTAGCGCTCCTTCCAGGCGGCCTGCATCCCGTCGGCGTAGTGGGCCGAGCCCAGGACGAAGTCAAAGTCGCCCATAGCCAGCACGGCCTCTGCTTCCCGGGCAAAGAGGTGCGGCTCGCCCATCTCTACCCCGGCACGAATGGTCAGCCGACCATCATAACGGGCACGACAGCGCTCGACGGCGGCCAGATACTCGGTGGGGCGGAAGTGAGCGGGGCGGTCGTCGGGGCCAAAGTCGGCGTGGTCGGCAAAGGCGATCCCCTGCAACCCGCGGGCGAGGGCTGCTTCGCAGGCTGCCGTCATTCCAGTTTCGCTGTCAACCGAAAAACGAGTGTGGATGTGGTAGTCGGCTAGACGGGTCAAATGTGTATCGCTTGTCCAAACACTCCGTGCGCGGCCTCCATCAATGCCTCGCTCAGCGTGGGATGGGCGTGCACACTGCGCGCAATCTCCTCCGGCGTCAATTCCCAGTTGCGGGCCAGCACCAATTCGGGCAGTAACTCCGTTACATCTGGGCCGACAAGGTGACCACCCAGAATCTCGCCGTTGCTGTCATCGGCCACGATCTTGACAAAGCCATCGTAGTCGCCCAAGCCCAGCGCCTTGCCGTTGGCGCGGAAGGGGAAGTGGCCCACCTTGACCTCGTACCCGCGCTCGACCGCCTGCGCTTCGGTGAGGCCAAAACTGGCCACCTGTGGCTGACAGTAGGTGCAGCGCGGCAGCATCTCGTACTCCAGCGTCACGGTCTCCACTCCGGCGATGGTCTCTGCGGCCACGATGCCCTGGACCGAGGCGACGTGGGCCAGCGGCAACTTGCCGGTCACGTCGCCGATACCGTAGACGCCGGGTACGTTGGTGCGCAATGAAGCATCTACGACGATGTATCCCCGCTCCACCTGCACGCCGATTTCATCCAACCCCAGGCTCTCGCTGTTGGGCCGCACGCCGATGGCGACGAGCGCCCGTTCGGCCTCCAGCACCTGCTCGCCCTTCTCGCCAGCGACACTCACCCGTACGCCTTCCGCAGTCGTCTCCACCCCCTGCACGCGCGTGGAGGTCAGCACCCGCACCTTGCGTCGCTTGAAGGCGCGCTCCACCTCCAAACTGACTTCCTCGTCCTCCAGCGGCAGTACACGGGGCAGCATCTCAACGACGGTGACCTCAGTGCCGTAGGCGCTCCAGATGTGGGCGAACTCCATCCCAATCGGCCCCGCTCCGACGATGACCGCCGAAGTGGGTAACTCTCGCAGCACGATGGCCTCTCGGTAGGTCAGCACCCGCTCGCCGTCGGGGTTGATGCCGGGGATGGATCGCGCCCGCCCTCCCGTGGCGACGATGACGTTGCGCGTCTTCAGCGTGCGCGTGCCGCCATCGTTGAGTGCCACTTCGACCACGTTGGGCGACTTGAGCACGCCGGTCCCCTCGATCACCTCGACGCCGTTCTTGCGCATCAGCGCGCCGACACCCTTGACCAGTCGCACGGATACCTTGCGGCTCCGGTCCACCGCCGCGCCGAAGTCGGCTTCGAACCCCGTGACGGTGAAGCCGAACTCCTTGCCCCGCCGCAGCAGGGAGATGACCTCGGCATTGCGCAGGAGTGCCTTCGTCGGAATGCAGCCCCAGTTGAGACACACGCCCCCCAGGTGCTCTTTCTCGATCAGGGCGACCTGCAGCCCCAGTTGTGCAGCGCGGATGGCGGCCACGTAGCCACCCGGCCCCGCGCCGATGATGGTAACGTCATACGCTTGTTGCGCCATGTCATTCCTCCGTCCCACACGTCGTAATCTCAGCGCTCGATTGTAACACGAGCGGGAAAGCAGAGCAAGTACAAGTGCCTATCGTGCAGGCTCGACCTCGACGTTGCCCAGGGAAAGGTGATCGCCCACCGACTCACCGTTAAGGACCACAGGCAACCGCTCACCACTGACGATGTGGTACAAGGCAACGACGAGAGTGTAGCGACCGGGCGACAGGTCGGGCGGAAGCGCGAGACCGTACCGGTCGGTCAGAACCTGGGATGGAGTCCAGGCAGTGGTCGGCGCCAGGCCATCTCCAGGCTCGGTATCTATCTGGGCCGCGAGTTGCCCAGCGCCGTCGAGCAACTGGACGGTGACTTTGTATCGTTCGGCGATGGGCGCCTGGGCCTCCCAGAACAGCGTCACGGGCAGGACGTCGCCGGGACCGAAGCCAGCGTCGCCCAGCGCGTAGCCACTCAGTCGGATGGACTCGCCGAAGCGGGCATCCAGCACGAGGGCAGGCTCCTCCGGCAGCGGGGCTACCGCGTAGGTCGCCAGGCGCACGCGGCCATACCAGCGGTCGCCAGCCTTGTAGGCGTTGGCCGCCAGCCACGTTTCGATGAGCCGCTGGGGATCGGATTCGTCGTCGCCCCAGTAGAGCACGAAGAGCCGTTGATACTGTTCAGTGAGCGGAGTCATGAACGCCTCGACTCCCTCTGGTCCAGGCCGGTAGGGAGCTGGATGGACGTCCTGGTCAGGGTAGTAGTAAGTGAAAACCTCCCACTGGTTGGGGGCGTTCAGGATGATACCGTCGCCGGGACGCACGGAGGCGGCAACGTCGGCCCCGATTTGGCGGTAGTCGTCGCGGGCGTAAGCAGGGTCAGAGTAGAGATTGCGAAGAGAGAGAAAAGTAGCAACCAGGTAGACTCCAAGAAGCAGGAAGCAGGAAACAGGAAGCAGGAAGCGGATTGCGAATTGCGAATTACGAATTGTGAATCGGGCCAAGGTTTCGACGCCGTGAGCGAGGAGAAGGTGGAAGGGGGGCAGCACCACGAGCAGAAACTTGAGGTAGGCGGGCCTGTAGAGGTCGAGGGCGAAGATTAGGATGATAGGGAGAACCAGATAGAGGGTGGCACCAGCGACTGGCAGTGCTATGGGGCGGCCATCCCCAGTCACCCCCTCGCGTTGTGGCCAAAGGCCGGCCAGCAGCAGCAGCCCCGCACCGATCAGCGCCGCCGTTCCCTCCCGCACGCCAATAGTGACACCCATCGCCAGCGTGCGGAGAGCCTCCAGCAACGCTGGCACCGGCGCGTAACTCCGGCTCGCCGAGGGCCACCCACCGATCTGGCGCAGCGCGGTGGACAACCAGGGAAGGAACAGGAGCAAAATAGCCCCCTGTGTGACGAGCCAGGCCATTGCGAAGTGCCAGCGCAGGGATGAACGACGACCCGTCAACAGCCATCTCAGGACAAAGAGCAGATTGTGGGTGAGCAGTACGAAGGAAAAGGCGTAGTGAGTATAGAGACCGGCGGCGCTGGTGAGGACGTAGGCAAGAGGCCAGGTTTTTCGGAAGAAATCCGGTTTCTGTAGGAGACGAAGAAGCGAGTAAGTGGAGGCAGCGGAGAGGACTGCCAGGAGGGCGTACATGCGCGTCTCCTGCGAGTAGTAAACAGCGAAGGGGGAGAGCGCCCCCAGGAAAGCCGCCGTCAGGCCAGTTGTCTCGCCGAAGAGACGACGGCCCAGCAGGTAGGTGAAGGCGACGAGCGTCACTCCTGCCACGACGGAGAGGGAGCGCAACGCAAACTCGCTCTGGCCGAACAGCGCCCGCCAGTAGTGAAGCAGCAGGTAGTAGCCGGGCGGGTGGATATCGCCCGCAGCCCCTTCCAGAATCAGATCGAGCGTCCGCTCGGCGATGCGGGCCGAGTTGCCCTCGTCGTTCCAGAAGGACTGCGCGTCGAGGTGGTAGAGGCGGAGCCCGACAGCCAGGAGGAGGATGATGATAAGCAGGAAGTAGGGAGTAGGAAGTAGGGGGTAGGAAGTGGGACGTCTCATCGCCGGAGAACCAAAAGCCAGCCCACAGCGATGATCAGGCCAGCCGTACCCAGGATGAGCCAAAGGGAAGGTCGCCACGAACGCTGCACTGTGAGCATATCTACACTCACCTCCCCGGCAACGGCAGTCAGCGTGACGTTGTGGCGCTGGCGGCGCCATCCCGCTACCAACCGCACGGGCTGGCCGTCGAGCGAGACGCGCCTGACTGCCCCCCCATCCACGCTCAACTCAACCTCGCCCACACCCGGGCCGGGCCTCAGCGTCAGAGATGCGCCCTCGAACCAGAAATGGAGTGTCGCACTGGGTGAGGTCGTTCGCCGGTAGGCCCTCAGTACCGCCGCCAATTCTCGCTGACTCGCTGACTCGCTGATTCGCCGACTCGCCGACTCGCCGACTCGCACCGTCTCCCAATCGTCACTGTACTCCAACGCCCAGTGGTCCTCCTGGTGGGTGCCGGGGTAGAGCATCGGCGTGAGGTTGGCTGTGTACTCTTGCATCTCCTCGTAGACCGGCATGGGGGTGAAGTCCGGCTCGACCATGCGGAAGTAGTACATAGCCTGGTCGCGCTCCAGATCGGTAGCCCGCTTGAAAAACCAGAAGTTGACCACGCCTACCCAAGGCCACTCCTCCATCACGCGCCGGTAGGCCAAGACCGCGTAACGGGCCTGTTGCTCCGGCGTCACATATCCGTAACGCCCAAAATCCGCGATGCCCGCATCTTTCGGCACGGCGTCGGAGTTCATCTCGCTGATCCAGATGGGCTTGGCCGCGTCACCGTTGACGACCATGATATCGCGGATGTAGATCGGGCGGGAGAAGTTGATGTTGAGCGGCTGCATACGGCGATCGGTGGGGCCGGACCAGAGCAAGTAGTCGTTGACTGCAAGAATGTCGAAGCAATCGGCCGCGCCGGCGTTGTACATGCGCTGGAGAAAGACGAACTCGTTCAGGCCCAGCGCTGCCCCTGGCCCAGGATGAAGCGAGACGGTGGGGGCCAGGGCACCACTGATAACGACTGCATCCGGGTCGGCCTCCTTGGCGCGGCGGTATCCCTCGCACAGGAGCTGTGTGTAGCCCTCCGGATCCACCGGCCGCTCACCCCACTCGGGGTAGATGTTAGGCTCATTCCACAGTTGGTAATACCGTACACGCCCGCGATAGCGCGAGACGACGGCGTAGACGTAGTCGCCCCAGTCAGCCAGATCGTCGGGCGGGGCGTGGGTGCCGATGGTGTCGCTCAGTGCGCGGGTCCAGGCCGGCGGGTTGCTCAGGCGGGGGATGACCTCCAGGCCGTACTGCTCGGCCAATCCCACGATGTGGTCATATTTCTCCCAAGCGGAGCGGTGGGGTTCGTGCCGCCGGTCCTCAAAGTCGCCCTTGCCGTGGATCTCGATATCTTCCCAGGGGAACTCCTGGCGGATCCAGTGGAAGCCGGCGTCGGCGATCATCTGCAACGACCGCTCCCGCTTCCACTCCTCCACTTCCTGCTCCAGGAAGACGTTGATGCCAAAGGGGTTGACGCCAGCGTGGGTCACCGGCACGTCAGGCGCTGTGCGCGGTCGGGGGTGGAGGAGAGCGGTCGCCAGTTGGGCTATCCCGCGCACCTGGGGCAGCAGGTCCTCCTCCCCTGTATAGTCAAACAGCAGGTCGGTTAGAGGGGACTGGCAAGCAGGCAGGGTCAGCAGCGCCAGGATGGTGAAGGTGAGGGTTAGTCTGCGCATCGCGCCGCGATTATACCCTGCTTCTTCGGAGATGCAAAGTGCCCGGCGATTGAACCCTGCCCCCTCGCAGGAGGAGCCGGTGGGGGGTAGGCAACTCGCCTTACTTCGATTGCACGATCACCATTGCGGCTATGGGTTCGGGGATTTCGTCCGATGCCAAAAAGGCCCGCACTTCCTTGCGGGCCTCCTCGAACAGGCCGATGATTTCCTTGTCGGAGCCCTTGAAGCCAGCAACGGTACGTCGGGCGCACGTGCAGCAGCCCAACGAGGCACGGTAACTATCCAGATCGCAGGTGAGGCAACTCCCCAGTCCAATCATCATCAACGAGAAACCCAGCACATCCTCGTGGCCATCGGGGAGCGCGGCGATATAATCCACCAACTCGGCCCACTCGGGTCCGCGCAGATTGCGCAGTTGTGGGATGCAACGGGAGGGAAAGAGAATTTCGCTCTCAGGGTACATTGTTCCACGGAGTCCTCTTGAGATTTTGATGGCTACTCATCTTATTGGAGCGGTGTAATGATAACACAAAAGCGGGCCGATTTCAAGGATCCTCATGCACAGGACAATTATACGCCCGAACGCCTTGCACTACAAAACGCGGCTTCCCCTCTACCTCAACCTGAGGTACAATGCCTCTGAATTTGATCCCCAGACCCAGGGAGGCGACCGATGAAACCAAGAATCCAATTCAGTCACGAAACCTACATCCCCCCCTTCACCTGGCGCTATGGCTCCGAGGAAATGAGAACCATCTGGAGCGAGGTGCACAAGCGACGGCTCTTCCGCCGCGTGTGGGTCGCGCTGGCCACCGCGCAACACCAGGCCGGTTTGGTCACTGCCGAACAACTGGCCGACCTGTGTGCCCACCAGGACGACGTGGACATCGCGCGTGCGATGGAGATTGATGCCGAGATCGGTCACGACCTGATGGCCGAGATCCGCACCTACGCTGAGCAGTGCCCCGTCGGTGGGTCCATCATCCACCTGGGAGCGACGAGCTACGACGTCATTGACAACGCCGAAGCCTTGCGCATCCGCGAGTCGCTCGACTTATTGCTGGAGCGGCTGCGCGCGCTTCTGGACAACCTGGCCGACCGCCTCGAGGCTCACGCCGACCGGGTCTGTATGGGCTACACCCACATCCAGCCTGCCGAACCCATCACCGTCGGCTACCGGCTGGCGACCTACGGGCAGGACTTGTTGGAAGACTACCAGGAGATGCGCCGGTTGCGGAAGCACCTGCGAGGCAAGGGGATCAAAGGCGCGGTGGGCAGCGCGGCCTCCTACGCCCGCGTGCTGGAGGGTACGGAGATGACGCCCGCCGAGCTGGAGATGCTGGTGATGGAGGAACTGGGATTGGAGGCATTTCCCATCGCCACGCAGGTCTACCCCCGCAAGCAGAACGTGCGTGTGCTGAACGTGCTGGCGGGGCTGGCCATCTCGCTCTACCGCATGGCCTTCGACATCCGGCTGCTGCAGTCGCCGCCCATCGGGGAGTGGAGCGAGCCGTTCGGCGAGAAGCAGGTAGGCTCTTCGGCCATGCCCTTCAAGCGCAACCCTGTTCACACGGAAAACATAGATAGTCTCGCCCGCTATGTCGTCGCGCTGCCCCGCGTCGCCTGGGATAACGCCGCCCACAGCCTGCTGGAGCGCACGCTGGACGATTCGGCCAACCGGCGCATCTACCTGCCGGAGGCCTTTATCGCCAGCGATGAATTGCTGCGCCGTGCTCACCGCGTCCTGAGAGGGCTGAACATCCACGAAGAGGGCATCCAGCGGAATCTGGATGCATACGGTGTCTTTGCTGCTACTGAGCGGCTGCTGATGGAGGCGGTGCGGAACGGGGCCGACCGCCAGGCGATGCACGAGATCATCCGCGAGCAGGCGATGGCCGCCTGGGGCGCGGTGTGGACCGGCGAGCCAAACCCACTGGCCGACCGATTGGCCGACGACCCGGAGGTGCTCAAGTACGTAGAGGCCGACCGTGTGCGGGAGTTACTCGATGCCTCTGGCCACGTCGGCGACGCGCCGGAGCGGGCGCGAAGGATGGCAGAGACGATCCGCGAAGTCCTGGCGGAAGGAGATGTGCCGTGAAACTCGCCGTCCTGGCCGACGTCCACGGCAACAGGGATGCCCTGCTAACCTCATTCCCTTCAGTCACACCCACGAGCCGTTGGATCGCAGCGTACAGAGTAAGCGGTTGATCAACCCAGGCAGCGTGGGGTATCCTCAGGGCGAGGAGGGGACTGCCCGCCATGCGGTGCTCACGTGGGACGGCGAGTGGCACGTCGAATTTCACCTCGCCCACTATGAGGTCGAAAAGTGGAACCTCCCGCAGGCTTCGAAGCTGCGGGAGGTTTGCTACACCACGTTATACTCGACGATCTCCCGCCCCTCCCGGAAGCGGGCCAGGTCCAGTTGCGAGATGTCCAGTGTGTGGGCCTTGCCGTCCAGAACCTCCTCCGCCAGCAGCAGGCCGCAGGCAGGGCCGTGCTGGAAGCCGTGGCCACTGAAGCCGCCGATGCAGTAGAACCCCTCCACCTCGGGGATGTGGCCCAGGATGGGGTGTGCATCCGGCGAGTTCTCGTACAGGCCGGCCCAGTGGCTGGCCAGCCCCGCCTGCTCCAAGATGGGCAGCCGCTTCATCGCAGCCTCCATGTGCACCAGTTCCCAGTCTGCGTCTATGGATTGGTCAAAGCTCACCTTCTCGTTGGGGTTCGACATGCCGGTCAGGATGCCCGGCCCCTCGCGATGAAAGTACAGGGATTGGGCAAAGTCAATGACGAAGGGAAAGTCGGATGGTATCTCTGGGATGGGGCTGGTGACAACGATCTGGCGGCGCACGGGGAGGATGGGGATCTCCACCCCTGCCATTTTGCCGACCTCTCCAGCCCACGGCCCGGCGGCGTTGACGACCACCGGCGCCGCAACCTTTCCCCGATTGGTCACAACTCCCTTCACCTGTTCCCCTTCGACGAGAATGTCTGTCACCTCCACATTGGTGAACAGCCTGGCCCCCAACCGCCGCGCCCCGGATACATACCCCTGCACTACCCCGTTGGGGTCGGCCAAGCCATCGCGGGCGTGGAAGGTCCCGGCGATGACGCCTTCCAGGTTGAGCAGCGGCACCATCTCGGCGATCTCGTCCGGCTCCAGCCATTGCGTCTCCACGCCCAGTCGGCGTTGCATCTCCACGTTCAACTCAAAGACCGCCGCATCCGTCTCATCGGTCAGCAGGAAGAGATAGCCACAGTGCCGCACGTCAATCGGTTGGCCCAACTCCTCCTCGAAGCGGTCCAGCATCGGCAGGCTGAGCTGAGAGAGCCGGACGTTGATCTCTGTGCCGAACTGGTAGCGGATGCCACCGGCGCATTTGCCCGTGGCCTCCATGCCAAAGAAAGATTCACGCTCCAGCAGCAACACGTTTGGGCACCCTTTGAGCGCCAGGTGGTAGGCGGTGCTGGTGCCCATCACCCCCCCACCGATGATGACGGCGGCAGCCGTTTGGGGTAGATCCATCCTTCGGTAGTAGCGCCGCTCGGCCCGCACTACAGCGCCACCTCGGTTCCCAAGCCTTGCTTCCGGGCTGCTTCCAACACCCTGCTCGCCGCGGCCACGTCCTGCACGGCCACCCCCACCGACTTGAAGAGCGTGATCTCCTCCGGCGTCGTCCGCCCCGGCTTCTGCCCGGCGGCAATCTCCCCCAGTTCCGCGTAAATGTGAGCCTCGGTCATCAGGCCCTGCTGCAGCGGGATCAGCAGGTCCCCCGCTTCAACCAGGCTGGCCTCGCGGTGGTCAATCACGACCTTAGCCCGCAGGACCGTCTCCGCCGGGATCTCCTGCATCTGCGGGGTGTAGGCCCCCACGGCGTTGATGTGCACTCCCGGCCGGACATCGGCATCATCAAAGACCGGGGTGGAGGAGGTTGTGGCCGTGCATACGACGTCCGCCTGGCGTACCGCCTCGGCTGGCGTCTCGGCCACGCTGATCGGGAGCGATAGCTGCTCGCTCATCTCGGCAGCATAAGCGCTGGCCCGCTCCCGCGACAAGTCGTACACCCAGGCCAGCTTGATAGGGCGCACGGCGCAGACGGCCTCCAGTTGTGTGCGCCCCTGAGCGCCCGCGCCGAAGATGGCGGCGACAGAGGCATCCTCGCGGGCCAGGAGGTTCGTAGCGGCACCGGAGGCCGCACCCGTGCGCAGCGCGGTGAGATACGTCCCGTCCATCACAGCCGCAGGCTCGCCGGTCGTTGCGTCTACGACGACGACCAGCGCGTGGATGAGTGGCAGCCCCTTGGCCGGGTTGTCGTTGAAGACGGACACTATCTTGACCGCCATCTGGTCGTCGGCCGAAAGGTAGGCGGGCATAAAGAGGGTGACTCCGTTGTGGCGCTCCACCTGGAGCGCCGTCCGAAGCGGCACGTCGGCCTGCCCGGCGGAGAGCTGGGAGAAGGCTCCCTCCATCGCTTCAATCGCCTGGCGCATCGGCAGTGCCCGGCGCACGTCTTCGCTCGAAAGGATACGTAGTCGCATCACTCTCCCTCATCCCTTGTCACTTCAGCTTCTCCTCCGCTCCAAAATCCCGGTACGGGCTCAATTCCTCCAGGATCTCCTCATCCTCCGGCGTCAGATCATCCTGAATCAGGTGGGTCAGCAAGACTCCCACGCCCGGCCCCAGCATGTAGCCCTGTCCGCACATGCCAACGGCGCAGATGTACCCCTCCAGTTCCCGCGCCCGCCCCACGATGGGGAAACCGTCAGGAGTCATAGGGTAGAGTCCCCGCCAGGTGCGGCGGACCTTGATGTTGGTCAGCTTGGGCATCAGGTCCACCATACGCGGGGCGATCATCGGCAGAAAGACGGAGGTCTCCCGCCGGTCGGTGCCCACGATGGGCGGCTCCGGCGTGATGCAGAAGACGATAGCACCGGTCCCGTGCTGGTAAAAGTAGTAGTTCTTGGAGCCCTCGGCGGGCCGGATGTCCACCACCATCGGCTCCAGGAAGCGGGCTACCGGCTCGGTGATGCCCGCCTCGTGGCTATCCGGCACCACCGGCACGTCCAGCCCGGCCATCTGGGCCACCGGACGCGCCCAGGGGCCACCAGCGTTGATGACCACCTCCGTGGCGTAGCCCCCCTTGTCGGTGCGCACCCCCACGGCACGCCCCCGGCGGCGGATGATGCCGGTGACCCGCTCGCGGAAGCGAAACTCCACCCCCCGCTCCTTGGCCCGGGTGTAGAAGGCGTGGGCGGTCAAGAGCGGCGAGGCAGAGCCATCCCCTGGCGAGTAGGTGCCGCCGATGAGGCCCTCCCGGTTCAGGTCCGGGATCACCTCCAGGAGATCGTCCCGCTTCAGCCAGCGGATGTCCAGCCCGTAGGCCTGCTGAACCTTCAACAAGTCCTTCAGGATGCGCTCCTCCCGCTCCCCGTAGGCGACGAAGGAGTAGCCCCCCTGGTACCATTCGATGTTGTTTCCGTAGGTCTCCTGCCAGGTGGAGAATATCTCGATGGATTTGATGCAGAGACGAATCTTGGAGGGAGCAGAGTGGGTGGCGCGGATGCCGCCGATGGCGGCCTTGTTGCTGCCCTGACCCGGGCTGGCGAACTGGTCAATGACCAGGGGCTTGAGCCCGGCCTCGGCCAGGTAGAAGGCGGCCGGGAGCCCAACGCTCCCCGCGCCGACGATGATAACGTCGTATACTTTGGTGGTCATATATACCTCCCTGTTTGATCATCACCCTCTTGAAGATACACTTATCTTACCATGAATTGCCTAAATCTTGCAATGGTGGCCGAGTGCGTTTCACGCGCCCTTCCAGTCCGAGCCGTCCCTGGGGGGAACTTCCGGGTGGTCTGATACGTCTAACAAATGGGTTGTTTTGGCATGTTGAGGAAGAATCACCGGTGGATGTCGGAGGGATCAGACAGCACAACTGAGTTTTCTCGGAAAGTCTTCGGAAACGCTCACAGCCCCGTCCTCGGGGCGTCTCCGGTGCAGTAGGGCCACAAAAGTCGCCCCGGGGACGGGGCTTCGAGCACTTTCCGAGAGATCTCAACTGTGCGAGGAGGTAAACCATGAAGCGCAAGTGGATTTGGTTCTTGGGCGGCTGGTTGATGGCTGTGAGCCTGGTCGCTTGCAGCCAGGTGGTATCTCCACTTTCAGTGGAAACCACTTCCACACCACAGCCGGGCGCAGCGGTCGGTTGGACAGCAACCCCACCTGCTACCCCCGAGCCATCTCCAACAGAGATCAACCTGAGTGGAGGTGGTGAACCAGCCAGCGCCCCAACGGTAACAGCCGCTGTGACGAGCACCATCGCAACGGCCACTCCAGCCCAGGACCGGCCTGAGATGTTCCCCATTTATGGCATCATTGCCCCATCCGATGCGACGCCCCCAAGTACCGGATCCCCAGAACAGTATCAGAACGAGGTTAAGGAGGCGGTCATCGCTGACCTGGCAGCCCGGCTGGAAGTGCCGGTGGATGCCATTCGCGTCGTCACCAGCGGCTACCTGGAGGTCCCGCTCGCCTCGCCCTGCGGGGCCGCCGCCAAGGACGAAGCAGGTGCTGTGGGTGGCGGTCTGGTGCTGGGGTACGAGGTGGTGCTGGAAGTGGGCAGCGCGCGGTACCGCTACGTGGCGCTGGGCGGCCTGGCCCACTACTGCGGGGCGTGGTAAAAGCGAATCGGGGGCCCGCAGACCCCCGATTCGTCGTTAGTCGAGCCAGTATGCTACGGTACGGTGATCTCCACCGGCACTTGCAGGAGTCCTGGAGCCTCAGCGGGGCCCATCAGGACCAGACCGTAGTAGGTCCCGGAGGCTTTCCCACTGGTGTCCCAGTTCACTGTGATGGTGCCCGAGCCACCCGCTGGGATAGACGGCGGCAGATCGGTCACCGTGACGTCGTAGCCCTGCACGGCGTTGACCGTCAACTCGAACGTATCGGGGCTTACTGGGACACTCCACCCGTGGACGGCGATGGTGTAGGTGCCATCCTCAGGGAAGAGGACGGAGACAAACTCCTCATCCGTCGGCGTGGTGGACGAGCCCACCAGCCCACCGCCTGGACCATACACGTACAGGTCAATGTCCGACTCGTGACCCGAGTTGGCAGTGCTCACTTCGAGCAAGGCGCCGTGCGCGACGTCCACCGTCGTGACGAACGAAGCGGTGGAGGGATCGTCAGGATCGTCCTGACTCACGGTCTCCACAGTGGTGACCGGCCCGCCTAGGCCAAAGCCTTCGGCCACAAAGCCGCCCAGGTCAAGCTCGCTGCTGATGGTCACATCCGCAGAGCCTGAGCCGATCCCGGTGACCGCACTCGGGTCCACCGTCACCAGGCCGACTTGACCTTTGAACGGTTCGTTGAGGACTCCCCCGTCCACCTTGACCTGGTGTAACAGGATGGCGTGCAGGCCCTCCTGCGCCTCGGCGGACACCATCTCCTGTGGTCCGCCCGAAGAGGTCTGGAACAGCCAGCGCCCGCTGCCGATGTACGTATGGGCGCTCCGTCCCACCTGTTCCAGCGTGTAGGGACCGTAAATGCTCGGGTCGAAGCCGTCGAAGGTCGGACCGAGCACGATGGTATCTATGTCGGTGCCCGGACTCACCCACTTGTTGTCCACCACCAGGTACGGCGTTCCAGACGCTGGCAGGTCGTCGGCCTCGACGTCAGTCCAGAAGAAGCGCCAGTCGCCCGACTCGCCCCGCCAACCGTAATCGGTGTAGCCGAACACCCAGCCGCCATCGTACAGTTTCCAGAGGTTCCAGCGCTCCAGGAGACGTTGGTACCAGCCGCTCAGTGTCATCCTGCCGTACTCGAAGCTGGTTCCCTCGGCTGCCACGGCCGCGGTGACCGGGATCACCACTTCGTCGTGACCATGCCTCACCAGGATGGACCCCTCGTACATGCCGGGGCGTGCATACCTGGGAACTCTGAAGGTGGCCTTGAAAGTGGCGCTGCCGCCCGCGGGGATGGTCAGCCACCTGCGGTTTAGCCTGAGCCAGTACCACGGGGCGCGCCTCCAGAACGAGGCCTCGACCGTCAGGTCGGTGGTGGGCACCTCGGGGGCCTGGTCGCGATGGCGGAAGGTCAAGAGAAGGCCATCGTCCATCCGCTCCAGCGGGTCAGACATGCGGGCCTGCTGCGTGGGTCCAACGTTGTAGCCGTAGGTGAAGCGGATGTGTTCGTTCTCGTCCATCTCACCCAGGTCCACCTTGCCGTTGCCGTTGGCGTCGTCCCAGAACACGCCGTCATCGTCGAGATCGGTCCAGTTCTGGATGTGGACTCGCCAGTTGCTGAACGGCTCGAACAGGTCATCATCCGGGTCGAACTGCTCGTACGGCTTGGTCACCCGCACCATGAGCAGGTCAGTACACCTCGGGATGTCCTGGTCAATCCGGAACACGTAGTCCGGCGTAGTAAACGATCCGTGATCGAGCGATTGATCGAGTGAGGTGAACGAGTAGTCGTGTGTCCCGATCAGCCTGAACTGGTTGGTTCTAAGTCTGACCTTGATGCGCTGATCGCTGTAGTTGTACAGCGTGAAGTACTGGGTGTCGCGCTCCCCGGGGTGGATGATGTTGGCAAAGGCATCGTACTCGACGCCACGATAGTCACCCACCGACCACTCGGCAGGCGTGGCATAGGTGCCGCCCAGACCGCCCGCGATGTCGGTGCCTTCATCGGCGTCCACCAGCCCAGCGCCCTGGCTCCACACGTCGTGGTCGGTGTTCTTGGCCGAGCCCATGATCAGCGCCCGCGCCTCCTCGAAGGTGGGCCACGAGCCGGTGCGCGCCTGCCAGGCCTGGTACATCAACGCCAGGTTGCCTGCGGCCACTGGCGAGGCCATAGAGGTGCCACCGAACTCGCCGGTGGCTACCGCACCCCACAGCACCTGGTTCAGCGGCAGGTCGCCGGTGCCAAAGGCGCCGGTGGCAACGATGTCAGCCCCTACGACGTTGCGTACACCGGGGCCGCGATTCGACCACGACATCGCGTCGCCGCCGACGATCTGGTCAGCCGAGGCGATAGATTCGAACACGCCGATGCTGCCGTACAGCGTGGAGGCGCCCACACCGATGCCGCTCGCCGGGCTGGGCGGGGCGACGGTGCCGTAACCGGGTGCGCCGTTCCCCGTCGAGAAGAGCAGGGCGGTGTTGGGGGCATACGCCCGATTGACACTGTCTATCAGCCGCGACTCGTAGTCAAAGCCGTCGTTGTCAATGCCGCTGGAGCCCCAGGAGTTGCTCACGATCTGGACGTCGTCGCCCGTCCCAGGGGTGTTATCGTAGCCGAGGCCAGCGTAGATGAAGCCATCCTCGACGAACGGTGAGACGTAAAAGTCGCCGTTCTGGGTGGAGGCCACGTCCTTGCCGGGGCCGACCACCAGGCCCTTGCCCTCAGCCTGCGGCGGCCCGCCCGGTCCCCAGTAGACGGAACCGCTGACGACGCCCTGGCCAACGGCCACCGACGTGCAGCCCTGACCGTGGGTGCCGCCCCCCTCGGTGAAGTCCTGGACGTGGAAGGCGACCAGGTCGCCGTTTCCGAAGAAGGATCCCGGAATTCCCCACATCCAGTCGAGGGTTGGGACCGGGGTCGCGCCGTCCGAGATGAAGTAGACCAGTCCACCGGAGACGTCGTTCAGGCCGTCGGAGTCAAGGTCCCAGCAGGCGGCTTCCTGGTTGGTGAAGTCACGGGTCAGCCGGGCGGGGGTGTCGTCGGTAAAGTCGAAGTTGTAGTTGAGGTCCACGTAGACGGTGTCGTACACGTCGGCCGTGTTCTCGTCCACCACCAGCACGGCCGCCCGCTCGCCCGCCGGCACCGCCGGGTTGATGTAAGGGGCCATCGCGGCCAGCGCCTTGTCGGGGTGTGAGCCGTAGTGGTAGACACCGCTGAGACTGGTGCCGGGCACGATGTAGTTGTGGGCTGCGGCAGCGCCTATCGGCGCGTAGGCAAAGTTGCCGCTTGCCGTTGCCGAAGTATCGGCGTAGTCCGCCAGGCCGGCGGCGATGAAGCTGGTGCCCACATAGAAGTCGTAGGCAGCCTGGTAGGACGAGAACGAGTCAAACATCTCAGGCAGGCCGTAGTAGGGCGACGCGGGGTCGTCAATGTAGGCCCAGGTGCCGTGCAGGTCGGGGTGGCAGTAGTCCGCTCCGCTGTCGTTGACCATGTAGCGCACGCCCGCGCCAGTGTAGCCCTTGGCCCAGGCTTCCTGGGAGCCGTGGATCGCGCCAGTGGTGTGGTACCAGCCCTCAGGTGCTGGCCCGGGGCTGGCCTCGGGATCGGTGTTGATCCTGGGCTTGATGGCCGCGTTCAGGGCACTTTCCAGGTCAGGGTCAACGGGGGCCGGCGGATCGATCAGCGATTCCGACCTCTGCAGCGAGATCACCCCCGGCAGTGTCGCCATCTTCAGCAGTGCGTTGGGCTCGGCGAAACCTGCGGCTACCGTGGTGCCCAGCGGATCCACGAAGGGCCGGGCGAACCACTGATCGGTATACGGGCTCAGGTCCGTCCCGGGCACGATGCGGGCCACGAACTGCAACCCTTGACCGCCCGAGGTCGTTTCAATCCCTCCGCCTCGGGACATCATGACCGGCCTTCTGCCCAACGCCGCCTCGATCTCCGCGAGGAGATTGGGGTGGATCTTATCCCAGGCGGCTTTGGCATCCGTTCCGGGCACTCCCTGGGTGAATGCCACAGGAGAGGCCGATAGCAGAAGAACCAGGATCAATACCAGACTGAAAGCTCTTACGGTATGTCTGCGGATCTTAAACATTTCACCCTCCTAATTTAAGGCGTTCTTGTGCTTTTGGTTGGGCCAATTACAGACTCGCAACGTACTCGTATTCAGTATTCGCTGTATGCCTCAGACATCACCTCCTTCAATTATCAAGTGCGGCGTCAGCACCGTATGGACTGCTACTTGCCCTCGGGCACGACGTTCACCTTGTCTGTGCCTTTGATGTGCTCCTCGTCATTGGGATACTCGTCGGCGTTGAGGCAACAGGCGTGAAAAGGGGCGATGAACGACGGCACCCTATCGTACTTCGCGGAAGAAACATCAGCGAGAGCACCGACCCGACAAAAACGTTGCCCCTCGCGCGTCTCACAGTGGTCACTCCTGCAAAAGGGGAACCAGAGATAGTACGCCGGACTTGAAGTGGATGTAGCCCCGCCCTGGGGACGACAGTTGCAGAATGGTAGAGGAAAAATTGGCTCCCTCCTTCCAACAATGCAATTATACCATAAAAAGAAACGCATTTCCAATAGATTTTTCCTAAAAACGGCCCCAACCTCCGGACCAGGTGGTCACGACAGTGGTCATACAAGCCGAGCAAGCGCTTGCCAAATATCCGTCTTTCGTGTACCATTGCTACGGACGAGATGCAGTACGGGTAACCTCAAAGTCGTGAAAAGCCTATGCTGGATACCTTCTTCCACCCCCAATCGGTTGCCGTCATCGGTGCCTCCCGCGCCCCCGAGAAGCTGGGCTACGCGGTGCTGAACAACATCCTGAAGGCGGGTTTTCCCGGCCAAGTCTACCCGGTCAACCCCAGGAGCGGCGAGATACTGGGTTTGAAAGCCTATCCTTCTGTGTTGGACATCCCTGATCCGGTAGACCTGGCGGTGATCGTGATCCCCTATCGCTTCGTGCCGCCTGTGCTGGAGCAATGCGGGCAGAAGGAGGTCCCGGCCGTCGTGGTCATCAGCGCCGGCTTCCGTGAGGCCGGGCGCGAGGGGCTGGAGCGGGAGATGGAACTGATCGAGATAGCCCGTAAGTACGACCTGCGCCTCATCGGCCCCAATTGCCTGGGCGTGATTGACACCGCTACCCCGCTCAACGCGACGTTCGCCGCCGGCACACCTCCCGCCGGCCCCACCGCCTTCATGTCCCAGTCGGGCGCACTGGGCGTGGCGGTGCTTGACCTGGCGCTGGCCGGCCGCATCGGCTTCTCCAAATTCGTCAGCCTGGGTAACAAGGCGGACGTGAGCGAGACTGATCTGTTGGAGGCGTGGAGTGACGACCCGGCCTCGCGGGTGATTCTCGTCTACGTCGAGGGGTTGCCCGATGGACAGAAGTTCATCCACGTGGCGCGGAAGGTCACGCGCCACAAACCGGTGGTGGCGGTCAAGGGCGGTGTGACGAAATTGGGTGCGCGGGCGGTGTCGTCGCACACGGGCAGCCTGGCAGGCTCCGAGGCGGCCTACAAGGCCGCTTTTCAACAGGCGGGGGTCATCCGCGCGCCCTCGCTGGAGGCGCTCCTCGACTACGCCCGTGCCTTCGCCCATCAGCCCTTGCCCCGTGGCCGGCGCGTCGCCATCGTGACGAACGCCGGTGGCCCCGGCATCCTGGCCACCGACGCACTGGAGCGAACCGACCTGGAGCTGGCACGGCTGAGCCGGGAGACGGTGGCGGCATTGGAAGGCTTTCTGCCCGGCGAGGCCAGCGTGGTCAACCCGGTGGACATTCTGGGGGACGCTTCAGCCGAGCGGTACGAACAGGCGCTGCAGGTTGTCCTGGCCGATGAGGGGGTGGACAGCGTCATCGTCATCGCCGTGCCTCAGGCGCTGATTGACACAGAAGCCACGGCCGAGGCAGTGGGGCGCTTGGCGGCCGAGACCGACAAGCCGGTGCTGGGCTGCTTCATCGGCGAGGCGAGCATAGAGGTCGGGGTGGCGGTGCTCGACCGCTACGGTGTCCCTAACTATCCCTTTCCCGAGCGGGCGGCGGCGGCGCTGGCGGCGATGAACGAGTACCGGCAGGAACAGAAGCGTCCTCTCTACAGCGATGTGGCGCGATTCCCAGCGGACGTCGAAGCGGTGCGGTCCGTGTTCGAGCAGGCGCGAGGGGAGGGCCGGGTCAGCATCGGCGACGCCGAGGCGCGGGCGGTGCTGGAAGCCTATGGTTTCCCCGTCCCCCGATCCGTGCTGGCGGCCACGCCTGAGGAGGCAGTGGAGGCGGCCGAGGAGATGGGCTACCCGGTGGTGATGAAAATCGCCTCGCCCGATATCCTGCATAAGACCGATGTGGGCGGCGTCAAGTTGAACCTGCGCTCGGCTGACGACGTGCGGGATGCATTTGATCTTATCGTCTATCGGGCCGAGCGGTACGTGCCGGGGGCGCGCGTTTGGGGCTGCCTGGTGCAGCAGATGGTGTCGGGCGGTCGAGAAGTGCTGCTGGGAATGAGCCACGACCCGCAGTTCGGGCCGTTGGTCGCTTTCGGCCTGGGCGGCATCTATGTGGAGGCGCTGAAGGACGTCGCTTTCCGCGTGGCTCCCTTCAGCCGCCAAGAGGCGGAGGAGATGATGCGCGAGATTCGGTCCTACCCTCTGCTGGAGGGCATCCGGGGCGAGCCACCGGCCGACCACGAGGCGATGGTGGATGCGCTGCTGCGCATCAGCCAGTTGGTGACCGATTTCCCCGAGATCGTGGAACTGGACATCAACCCCTTGATGGTCTTCGAGGAGGGGCGCGGGGCGATGGCGATTGATATGCGGCTGGTGTTGGCGGCCTGAGTGTGCTGGAAAGTGAGGAGCAGCGGGTGAAAAGCTCGTCGGAGGTAGGGGCGATAATCCAGAGGATGGTGGAGAAGATCGTCTCCGATTACGCGCCCCAGAAGGTGATTTTGTACGGTTCTTATGCCTACGGGACGCCGCACCGTGACAGTGACATTGACTTGCTCATCATCAAGGATACGCCGGAGAGATTTCTGGATCGTTGGGTCGCCGTGCGTCGTCTTCTCACCGGGATGCACCGTTCGCTTCCCTTGGAGCCCCTCGTGCTGACGCCGCAGGAGCTTGAAGATCGTCTGGCCGTTGGTGACCAGTTTATTGCCGAGATTCTCAGGAAAGGGAAAGTGCTCTATGCAGCGTCGTGAAGAGTCCCTCTATCCCGGCGATTGGCTGCGCATCGCTGAGAAAGACCTGAAACGGGTGAAGCGGATGCTTGCGGTCCACGATCCCGAAGTAGCGGGGTTTTTCCTCCAGCAGGCAGTGGAAAAGTTTTTGAAAGCCTTTCTCCTGTCCAGGGGATGGGAACTCAGACGCATCCACGATCTTGGGGCGTTATTGGATGACGCCGTGGTTCATACTCCCTCTTTGGAAAAGTTCCGCTCTGCCTGTCAGAAGATCACGGCTTTCTACTTTGTGGAGCGATACCCTTTTGTCGTGGAGGCTGGCCCGACGGAGGAGGACATTCGTACCTCGCTGGAGCAGGTTGGTGAACTCATCGAAAGGTTACGCCACGCGCTTCGCCAACCGTAGATCACCTTGTGTCGGCAGTACTACGAGCGCAAGTGGCAGCGGATAAGAGCAGGGATCAGGAAGAATTGTCGGCGGATGTACAACCCGTTTCTGATGAATGTCTGCCAAGAGGGGATCGTCCTATGGACAAGCAGGAAGAGTTAAAGGCGCAACTAGAGAGGTGAGCGGCGATGAAAGCATTGTATGTCACTTCACTCCATACCTTCAGCGGCAAGACCGCCGTCTGTCTGGCGTTGGGGCGACGGTTGCAAGAGGAAGGGTATCGGGTCGGTTACTTCAAGCCGCTCTCCACCCAGCCGTGGGAGCCGGTCCCGGGGCGGGCGGTGGACGAGGACGCCGATTTCGTGCGGCGAACGCTGGGGCTGGAAGAACCGTCGGCAGAACTGGTGGGCGTTGTCCTCACCCCATCGCTTCTACGGGACATGCTCTGCGGCTGCTCCGACCGTGATTTCATGTCGGAGGTCCAGGCTGCCTATCAGCGGGTCAGCTCTGGTAAGGATGTCGTCTTGTTGGAGGGTGGGGCCTCCTTGCGAGAGGGATTCAGCGTCAGCCTGGGCTCCGCGCTGGTGGCGGATGTCCTGGACGTGCCGGTTCTGGCCGTCATCCGCTTCCGCAACGAGATGAGCCTGGTAGACGACTGCCTGGTGGCGCAACTGCGGCTGGGGGAGCGGCTGCTGGGTGTGCTCATCAACACCATCCCGGAGCAGGCACAGGAATTTGTGGCCCAGGTGGCCCGCCCTTGTCTGGAAGAGCGGGCTATCCCCGTACTGGGAGCCCTTCCCCTCCGGAGGGAGCTCCGGGCCATCAGCGTCGGAGAACTGGCGGACGTGTTGAACGGCGAGTTCCTGGCCCTACCGGAGAAGAGAGATGAACTGATTGAGCATCTGATGGTCGGGGCGATGAGCGTGGAACAGGCGCTGCCGCGCATACGACGCACGCCGGGGAGCAAGGCCATCATCACCGGCGGTGACCGGGCCGACATGCAACTGGTGGCGTTGGAGACGGCAACCAATTGCCTGGTTCTGACCGGCCACCTGCGGCCTTTGCCAGAGATACTACGCCGTGCCGAGGAATCGGGTGTCCCGGTACTGTTGGTGCGTGGAAACACCATGGAGACGGTGGGGGCCGTTGAACGGGTGTTCGGCAAGACACGGCTGGGCCAGGCGGCTAAGCTGGAGCAGTTCGAGGCTCTGTTGGCCGAGCACTTCGATTTCGAGCGGCTGTATGAGGGGATGGGGTTAGCGAATGGATAGAGAGAAACTGCGCGAGCGTTACGAGCGCGCAATTGAGTGGACCGTTGCTCGACTGCGCGAGGCTTATGACCCCGAAAAGATCATCCTTTTTGGTTCCTGTGCCCGGGGCGACTTTGGTGAGGACTCCGATATAGACCTCCTCATCGTCAAGGAAACCGCGTCGCGGCCCCTGGATCGTATGCGGGAGGTGTACAAGGTTGTCTATTCACCGCATCATTACCTGGCGCTGGATCCTCTGGTGTTCACTTCTGATGAGTTGGCTCAGAGACTAGAGGCGCGGGATTACCTTATCCAGGAGATCGTTCGTGAGGGGAGAGTGCTCTATGAACGAGAATGAGGGAACAGGTGCCCGCGACTGGTTTGTCAAGGCGGACACCGATTTCAAGTCGGCCTGGATGCTCGCAGATCTTTCAGGCCCACCGGAGACCATCTGCTTCCTGGCCCAGCAGGGAGCAGAAAAGTATCTCAAAGGCTACTTGGTGTGGCATGGTGTGGCTTTTCGCAAAGTGCACGATATGCTGGAGATACTTAACGGCTGCCGAAGTGTGGAAGAAGTATTTGAACAGTTGGAGGGTGATTGTCGAGCACTCAACCCGTATGCAGTTGAGGTGAGATACCCTGGCTTTGCCGCGTTCTACGATGACGAGGAGGCCCGCTACGCTCTGGAAAGGGCCGAGCGTATCCGCCGCTTCGTGCGGGAGCGGCTTGGGTTGGGCAAAGGAGCAGACCTCATTCTAGAGGAGGAATGATGATTGAGACCGAGATTGACGCTATCGTGGCCCGCGAGGTTCTGGATTCGCGGGGGAATCCCACTGTGGAGGTGGAAGTCGTGCTGCTGGGAGGAGCCTGGGGGCGGGCCGCCGTCCCCTCCGGGGCCTCCACCGGCGTCCACGAGGCGCTGGAGCTGCGTGACGGCGACAAGGGCCGCTACGGCGGCAAGGGCGTGCTGCAGGTGGTCGCCAACGTCAACGACGTGATCGCTGACGAGTTGTTCGGCTGGGACAGTACCGACCAGGCTGGCATTGACGCGCGGTTACTGGAACTGGACGGCACGCCCAACAAGGAGAAACTGGGGGCCAATGCCATCCTGGGCGTCTCGCTGGCCGTGGCCCACGCAGCGGCCAACGCGCTCCAGATGCCCGCGTATCGCTACGTCGGCGGCGTGTACGCCCACGTGCTGCCCGTGCCGGGGATGAACATCCTCAACGGCGGCAAGCATGCGGTGGACGGTCCCGACTTGCAGGAGTTTATGATCATGCCGGTGGGTGCGTCGTCCTTCGCCGAGGCGTTGCGCTGGGGGAGCGAGGTCTACCACACGCTCAAGGAGGTCCTCAAGGCCAAGGGGTACTCCACCGGCGTTGGGGACGAGGGGGGCTTCGCGCCCAGCCTCAAGACGAACGAGGAGGCCATCGAGATCATCCTGGAGGCCATCGAGAGGGCCGGCTACAAGCCCGGCGAGCAGATCCGCATCGCACTCGACCCCGCTGCCAGTGAGTTCTTCGAGGGTGGAAAGTACGTTCTCAAGAAAGAAGGCCGCACCCTCACCGGCGCGGAGATGGTCGAGTTCTACGCCGATTGGGTGGAGAAGTATCCCATTATCAGCATCGAAGATGGGCTGGCCGAGGACGACTGGGACAGTTGGGTGCTGATGATGGAACGGCTGGGCGACCGGGTCCAGATCGTGGGGGATGATCTGTTGGTGACCAGCGTGACGCGAGTACAGAAGGCGATTGACCTGCGGGCCTGCAACGCGCTCTTATGCAAGGTGAACCAGATTGGGACGCTCACGGAGGCCATCGCTGCCGTGCAACTGGCGCAGCGGGCGGGCTGGACGGTCGTCGTTTCTCACCGTTCGGGCGAGACGGAGGACTCGACTATCGCCGACCTGGCGGTGGCGTTGAACACCGGCCAGATCAAGACCGGCGCGCCCTGCCGTTCCGACCGCGTCGCCAAGTACAACCAATTGCTGCGCATCGAGCAGGAGTTGGGCGAACAGGCTGTCTACGCAGGATTGGCGGCCTTCACCAACCTGCGGTGCTAAGCAGCCGCAAGGCTTGCGGGCCGACGAATGCAACCGCTCGCACCCAGCTCGGCCGACCCGGCCGGGGGTTTTGCGAGTAGCTGCAGTCAGTCTCTATGATCAAGGAGGCAGAAAATGACTATCGGACGAGCTTCGTGGTTAGCTGGAATTGCAGGATTGATGTTGCTCCTGGCAGGTCTGGGGTGTAGCGTTTGCCCGTTGGTGCCGCGACTGCCAACCGCCACCCCTTCGCCGCCGACCGACACACCTATACCTGAGGCTACGCCAACGCCAGAGCCAACACCCACGCCCGAGACACTCACAGAGATGGTTCTATACACCAACCCGACAGCGGGACTCAGCATCCTCTACCCGGCAGATTGGGTGTACGAGACCGAGAATGACGATGTCTACTTCGCCGAGAGCGAGGAGGCACTGGCATACTCCGATCCGACGGCAGGAGCACTTTTCGGAATCAGGACGGGCAGCCCCGAAGAGATGGAGCTGCAATTTGGAACGGCGGCGAGGGCGGAGGATTTGCTGGACAGTGCATTGGAGGACCTGCGTGAGGAAGAAGCCGAGATCGGAGAGAGCGAGGCCCGGACCTTCGGTGGGGTTCCCGGGGCTGGCGTCGAAGCAGGCTGGACCGACGAGCAAACTGGAGCCCAAATGCGCGGCTACATCATCGCTGCTGTGGGTGAAGAGGTGGCTGCGGTTGGGTTCGGGGTGTCAACGCAGGCCGACTGGCCCTCTTACGAACCGATCTTTCAGGATATGTTCACCAGCCTGGAGCTCTTTCCGCCCGAGGTGCCGGAACCCGTGGAGCGAGGACCGATCCAGCCGGGAGAGATGGTAGAAGGTACGCTGCCCCTTGGTGGCGTGGATATCTGGTACTTCGAGGTGGAAGCAGGCCGATATGTCACCATCCGCCTGGATGCTGTTGACCCTGATGCTCTGGACACTTATCTGGAGATCTACGATGAGGACGAGGTTTGGATCACCGAAGATGACGACGGTGGCGAGGGCACGAATTCGCTAATCGCGGAGTTCCCTATAGGAAGCTCCGGCACCTACTATATCCATGCTCTGACCTACAGCGGTGAGGGCGATTACACGCTCAACCTGGAGATCACCGAGGAGCCCTCCGGCGGCGGCCCGATCAAATACGGGGGAACTGTGGAGGGAGTGCTGGCCGAAGGAGTCCAGCACGAATGGGTGTTCGACGGCGAGGAGGGGAACGTGGTCAACATCGCTATGAACGCGGTAGGCGAAGAGCTGGATTGCTACTTGGAGTTGTATGGTCCCGATGGCCTCTTGCTCACCGACGACGATGACAGCGGCGAGGAGTTCAACGCTCTTATCGAGTACTACGAGCTACCAACTGATGGTACCTATCGCATTGTCGCTCGTGGTGGCTTGTTCGGTGCAGCAGGGGCGTATGAACTCACACTGGAGCAGACAGAGACGGTGGTCGAAGGTGTTCTCGCCTACGGCGAGACGGCGAAGGTCACTCTGGAGCCTGGCACGCGCCACCACTGGCTGTTTGAAGGCGAGGAGGGAGACGTTATCACGATATCTATGACTGGTGTGACTGAGGATATGGATACTTTCCTCGAACTGTTTGCGCCCGACGGTGTGCGGGTTATGACCGATGACGACGGCGGTGGGGATAGCAACGCCGAAATCTCCGAGTTCGAGTTGCCGCTGAGCGGCACCTACCGCATCATCGCGCGGGGCTACGACGACGAGGATGTGGGGGAGTACGAATTGACTCTGACTGGACCATAGGTTCGTATTCAACACTGGACTCTGGCAAATTTGGAATCGTGGGGAGAATGGCCCAAGAAACCCGTTTTGGGGCCCTCGAGTGGGGACTTTCCTCGAAAAAAGCGGCCTTTGTGGGGCACCAGCCCTACCAATATGAGAAACGGGTTTCTGCCAAACTCCAGTCAACGTTTGGCATGGACTTGGAGTGAAATGCCTCGCACCAAGATCGTCTGCACGATTGGACCGGCCTCAGGTTCGCTTGAGATGATGCGCAGTCTGATCCGGGCCGGGATGAACGTGGCGCGCGTCAACTTCTCCCACGGCGACCACGCCACCCACGCGCAGTCCATCGCCACCCTGCGACAGGCCGCAGAGCAAGAGGGACAGTTGGTGACCGTGATGGCCGATTTGCAGGGACCCAAGTTGCGCGTGGGTGAGATCGAGGGCGGGATGGTTGAACTACGCGAGGGGGACATCGTGACGTTAACGTCGTGTCCCCAGCCAGGGACGACGGGGGGGATACTCGTGCCCCACCCAGAGTTACTGCGCGACCTGCGGGCTGGTCAGACTGTGCTGCTGGACGACGGGCGGTTAGAGCTGATCGTTGTGCAGGCTGGCGAAGGCGGCCTGAAGTGCCGGGTGGTCACAGGCGGGCAACTCACCTCTCACAAGGGGATCAACGTGCCTGGGGCGACACTCCGCTTTTCTGCTCTGACGCCCAAGGACCGGGAGGACGCCACGTTCGCGTTGGAGCAGGGAGTGGACTTCCTTGCACTCTCCTTTATCCGTCGCGCAGCCGACGTGCGCGAGCTACGGCAGCTCTTGAAGGCCAGGGGGGCCGACGTGCCTATCATCGCCAAAATCGAGAAGCCTGAGGCGCTCTTGGTTTTCGACGAGATCCTGGCCGAGGCCGATGGCATCATGGTGGCCCGAGGTGACCTGGGGGTGGAGACGCCCGCCGAGGAGGTACCGTTTCATCAAAAGCGCATCATCCGCGCCTGCAACCAGGCTGGCAAGCCGGTCATCACCGCCACGCAGATGCTCCAGACGATGATAGAGAACCCGCGCCCGACGCGGGCGGAGGCATCGGACGTCGCCAACGCCATCCTGGATGGCACGGACGCGGTGATGCTTTCTGGCGAGACGGCGGTGGGGCGCTATCCGGTGGAGGCAACGGAGACGATGGCGATGATCTGCGCCAATGCAGAGGCGCATCTGCCTCACGGCCGTTTGCTGCACAGCGAATCCCACAGCCACGATACGATTACAGAGGCCATCAGTTGTGCTGCGGTTGAGATCGCCGGCGAAGTGGAAGCCAAGGCGATCATCACCGCGACGATGTCGGGACTGACCGCGCGCATGGTCGCGCGTCATCGTCCATCCATCCCTATCGTGGCCGTGACTCCCAGTCGAACGACCCTGGCCCGATTGACGCTCGTGTGGGGGGTGGTGCCCGTGCAAGTGGCGGAGTTCGATACCACAGATGATATGGTGGAGATGATGGTACACACGGCGCGCGATGAGGGTCTGGTGGCCTGGGGGGATGCGGTGGTGCTGACGGCAGGCATTCCCTTCGGCAGCGGAAGGAAGACTAACATGCTGAAGGTTCACGTGGTGGGTGAGAGCGGGGAAACGTGATGCGGGGATTATGTTTCAGGTGCCACTTCTTCTATTGTGGCGGCCTCCGGCTTCGAGGCTTCGTCGTGAGCGCTCAGCCGAGCGGCGGGTACGGGCTCAAGCACCTGCGGGGCGACGCTTGCACCGCAGTAGGGACAGAGGGACCAACTCAGATGCAGCGGACGACCACATTCCAGACAAGCCTTCTTCAGTCGAGTGTGACAGGCTGGACAGTACAGGTAGTCGCCCTTAACCCGCTGTCCGCATCCAGGGCAAATCTCCGGCTCTTCTATGGCCTGCAGCAGGGCCTCTTGTTCCAACGAACGCTCATAAGCGTCCGCTAATGTCTCTCGGGGGCGCAGCATCAAGTATACCACCAGTCCAACGATGGGCAGCACGAGCACCAGCAGCGTGGCCAATATTTGGGCCAGGATGTCTCGGGAACGAGCGCGAATGTCGCGGAACGTCCAAATCGCCATCCCGCCCAATAGCGCGATGGTCACTCCCCCACACACGGTAGATAGAACAGTCAGATAGAGAGGGACTCGTTTGAGGATGTCCTCCATGGATTGGCACGCTCCTTCGTTTCAGGCTGCTGTTCGAGACAAGCGGGGCGTATTATACCACCGGCTGGTACAGGAGCAAGCGGGAGGGTTAACTCGAACACCTGGGCCGTTTGACAACTTCGGGCGAATTGCAGTATAGTAGTAGCATGGCGAGCGCCGAGGCACAAGCCGAGCACCGACCGACGATCAAGGATCTGCCCTCCGAGGAACGCCCACGCGAGCGGCTGGCTCGTGTGGGCGAGGGGGCGCTCTCGACTGCGGAACTGTTGGCCATCATCCTGCGCACAGGCGTGGGTGGCGAAAGCGTCCTGGATATGGCAACGCGGCTCCTTTCCCGCTACGGGGGATTGCCGGGCCTGGCGCGGGCCAGTTTCGCCGAATTACAGGCCGAGAAGGGGTTGGGAACGGCTAAGACGGCACAACTCAAGGCGGCGCTGGAATTGGGCCGTCGCATGCTTCTTGCTGCCCCGGAAGATCGCTTCAGCGTGCGTTCCCCGGCCGACATAGCGCAGCTCTTGATGGCCGAGATGGCTCACCTGCAGCAGGAACACTTTCGGGTACTGTACCTGAACTCGCGCAATCGGCTGCTCGGCTCCGAAACGGCGTATGTAGGGACTCTCAATGCCTCACACATTCGGGTGAGTGAGGTGTTCCGGGAGGCCGTCAAACGAAACTGCGCGGCGATTATCGTTGCCCACAACCATCCCTCGGGCGACCCCACCCCCTCACCTGAGGACGTAGAGGTGACCCGCCAGTTGGTCGCAGCAGGCAACATGCTGGACATTGAAGTGCTCGACCACCTGATCATCGGGCAGCAGCGTTTTGTAAGCCTGCGCGAGCGTGGGCTGGGTTTCGATTAGCTGATGCTGAAAGTGAGATGGCATTGAGGCAAAAGTCGCACTGTTACACAGAGATGCGCAGAGAAGACGCAGAGATACACAAAGAAAAGCACTCTGAGGCTCTCTGTGACTCCTCTGTGTAACAAACGTGTCACTTTTGCCGTAATGCGTGAGATGGATTGTTTTCGCAGAGAGGCGACAGGAAAGGAGATGACAGATGGCGCAGAATTTGTTGAGGAATGGAGGGTTCGAGGCTGATTGGGGAGACGAGCGCTCACATCGCTGTCACATCTTCCCGGTTGATGAAGGACCATACTTTGCCGACCTCGGCAACATCTTTGTGCCGCCAGGATGGGTGGCCTGGTTCAAGCACAAAGGAGAGGATCTGGCTCAACCGGAAGGCGGCGACATAGGCAAGAGTCCCGACCCACACCGCGTCAGATCGGGAGAGAGGGCTTACAAGCTCTTCACCTTCCACCGCAAGCATGACGCTGGATTGTACCAGCAGGTCAACGTAGCACCCGGTACAAAGCTCCGCCTGACGGCATATGCCCACGCCTGGAGCAATCACAAAGGCGAAGGGTTCCCTCATCCCAGCGACGGGCGCTGGAGTGAGGGGGTAGGGTACGACGAGCGGATCATCCTGGAGGGGGACGAGCCGCTCCTGAACGGCGATCCGCAAAACGACGCGCTGGGCAACTTCACCTTTTACGTCGGGATAGATCCCACTGGCGGCACCGACCCGTTTGCCGACACCGTGGTATGGGGGCGCGGGGCGCACATCTACAACGCCTACCACGAGGTGCCAGCGGTGGAAGCGGTGGCCCAGGCCGATACCGTGACAGTATTCCTGCGCAGCAAAACCTTGTGGGCCTTCAAGCATAATGACGCCTATTGGGACGACGTGGAGTTGGTCGCTGAAGGCGAGGGGCCTCCGCCAGAGGCAAAGTTGAGCCACAGCCCCCTCCAGCCTAAGGTCGGCGAAGCGGTGACCATTGAGGCTCGCTCGTTGACCGCTCTGACTGACGTCAATATGGTGGTCCGTCAACCTTCGGGGGCGGAACTGCCGCTAGGTCCAGTTGAGGTCGGGCGGGATGGAAATTGGCACACGTGGACGTATATTTCCTCCCCGCTGGGCGAGGTCGGGACCCACACAGTCACGTTCTCCGCTGCCGGTGGCGTTGAGGCAGCCAGTACGTTTAGAGCCCCACACATCGTGACACCCCAGCGCGGGCTGCCCCGTGAACAATATGAGCGCACCTACGTGTTGCTTCCTCAAGAGGCCGACGCAGCCTGGGCGCTGGCGGTGGTGGACGCATCGTGGGACCAGCGCCGGTACACCATCGGCAGCAGCGCTGACGACGCCGGCATTGGAGCCCTGGACACGCGTCGGGTGATCGCAGTCAATCCGGGGAAATGGCCCAGCGATTTGCGCGCTTTCTTTGCCGAGCACTACCCTGGCGTGGAGTACATCTCTGTCGAGGCCGAGACGCCGAGCGAGTTGAAGCAGAAGCTGAAGCTGTTGTGAGCGTCATAGAAACCCTTGCGAAGGTTTGCGAGTAGGTTTCAGGCCAGAAAAGTTTTCTCCCATCAGAGATCACCTTGTCGCCGATGCTATTCGCAGCCTTCGCAAGGGTGACACATTCAGAGACAGGGGAGCGCAAGCCCTCCATCCCTGAATCTCCAAGGCGGAGCGTAGCACCCTACTTGTTGCCCCTCTTGGTGGTGGCGCTGGCCTTTTTCCTCCGTCTTCATCTGCTGCCCACGGTGCCTTTCGGCTGGCATCCCGACGAGGCGACGAAGGGATTGCTGGCACGGGACGTGCTGGCCGGCAAGTATCACCCTGTGTTCTTTTCCGCTTTCACAGGCCGGGAGCCGCTGTACGTCTACCTGGAGGCCGGCGCCTTTGCGCTGTTTGGCGAGGGGATGTTCGCCGGACGACTGCTTTCCGCCTTCATCGGCGTGCTCACGGTCGCTGCCACCTATGCGACGGGTAAAACACTGTTCGGCCGCCGGGTTGGGCTGCTGACCGCCACAATGCTTGCCGTCTCGCTGTGGCATCTCATCGCCAGCCGCAATGGCTATCGGGCGGTGATTCAGCCTCTGGTGCAGTTGCCCGTGCTGTGGTTCCTCTTTCGAGGCTGGCGTGCTGCATCGGATAACGGACGGCGACGGTGGAACTTCGTCGTCGCCGGCCTCTTCCTTGGGCTGACCCAATACACGTACACCGCTGCCCGCGCTTTCCCTGTCTTTGTCGCGGCGACCGTCCTTCTGGCGCTCATCCTGGCCCCATCCCTGGTCACACGGCGTTGGGTCTCTCTGACCCTGACGTTTCTCGCCGCGGCCGGAGTGTTCGCACCCCTGGGAGTGTACTTCTACCAGCACCCGATAGATTTCTACGGTCGCGCGGTGCAGATTTCGGTCTTCACTCCGGAGTGGGCAGGGGGGAACCCGTGGGGGAGATTGTGGCAGAGCGTCAGAGAGACAGGCCGCATGTTCACCTGCTGGGGCGATCCCAACTTCCGCTTCAACCTGGCTGGCCGGCCGGTGTTCGGAACGGTGGACGGGTTACTCTTTTACGCAGGGCTTCCTCTCTGTCTCTGGTTGGCCGTTCGAGAAAGGGAGCTGCGCCGCGTGGCCTATGCCACGCTGTTCCTCTGGGTGGGCGTCATGCTCCTGCCGATGATCCTTTCGGCGGAGGGGTTGCCCTACTACCAGCGGGCGATTGGCGCGTTGCCGGCGCTCTATTTCTTCCCGGCGTCGTCTTTGGACGTCATCAGCTCCTGGATCAAGCGCCTGACTCGCAAACCTGCAAACTTGCAACTTGCAAACTTGCTCACTTGCACACTCCTCGCCTGGCTGACCGCTCGAACCTGCGGGGAGTACTTCGCCGCCTGGCACACGGCCATGCGCAACGACGACGACCGGCGGGTGGCCATGGTCTACGCGGCAGACTACCTCAAGCAAGAGGAGCCGCTGGGGGAACTATACCTTTCCAGCCAATACGCCGAGCACCCCACGTTGGCCTTCCTGGCGCCGGAGCGATACGACGGCATCCATTGGTTCGACGCGCAGCAGAGCCTGCCCCTGCCCCCTGCCGGTTCCGAGGCCACGTATCTGTTGTTGATGGAGAATCCACCTCAGCCGCTGCTCCTGAACCGCGCCCAGGGCTTGCGCCGGGTCTACACGGGGTTTGACCGTTTCGACCGCCCGGTGTTCGAAGTGTATCGCTGGGCAGACGGTGCGTTCCCGGTGCCGGCGGACCAGTCGCCGGCGGTCTGGTCCTGGGAGGTGACGTTCGAGCCTGGAGACCCCGGTGGGCTGCGTCACTCGATTGACCTGCCGGTGAACTTCGGCGACGTGATGGAGTTCATCGGCCACGACCGCAGCGCGGAGACGGTCGGGCCGGGGGAGACGCTGGAACTGGTGTTATACTGGCGGTTGCTCCAGAAGCCGGAGCGTCACTACTCCATCTTCGCCCACCTTCTGGATGCCGAAGGGCAGATCGTGGGGGAGTACGACGCCAACCGTTATGCAACCAGCTTCTGGCGGGAAGGCGGCGGCGAAATGCTGCTGAGCTACTTCCCGCTGCGGGTGAAGCCGGAGACGCCACCGGGCAATTATCAGTTGGAGATTGGCGTCTATCACCAGCCGACCGGGGAGCGGTTGCCGATCTACGAGGGGACTGAGATGGTCGCGGACCGGTTGTTATTGCGCCTAGTGGAAGTCCGGTGACAGTGACAGTGCGCTGCACAGAGTAAGGCCCCCACCTGTTTTCGGGGGCCTTCGGGCTACTTACAGGCGCTTGCTACTACAGGCTCATTCCCGAGCCAACAATTCCACCTCCGTCACCAGGGCATCGAAGGAGTGGCCAGAGGCGTAGATCGTCACCGCCTTGATGAGAGCTGGAGGCTCTTGCAGAGCCTCGACCAGGTTGCCAGAGTCGTAGGCGTACCACGTCTGGAACGGCACCTGTTCGTCCCAGGGGTTGAGCCAATCGGTCGCCGCCCGCTCCACCGAGTAGAAGCCGTGGTACCATTCCCGATCGGTGCCGTGGATGTCCTCATAATCAATGCGGACGATGATGGGACATTCGGAGCCGAGCGAGCCGCAACCGGGCAAGCTCTGCCCGCGGACTTGGACGCTGAGGCGCAGAGCCAGGGACATAAAATCCCGAACATCGTAGTTGATCTCCTGGCGTATTCCAACCTCGACGTGACCGATGCCTTCGCGGTGAAACCACGCCGCAGGGCGGCCCTCGAGGGTAATCACCTCGACTGTGCCCGCAGGTTCCTGCTGCACATCCTTGTCGTAGGGCTGCCAGCCCTCCTCCAGAGACTGACGGAAGTCGCCGTCTACTAGAAGGTTTCGCTCGGCGGGCAGCGGGCCGACGATTCGCTCACCGTCAATGATGGCACGCTCTTCCGGGCCGAGTGGCACAACATGCTCAGTGTTGTTGACCACGCCAGCCTGCCCATCGCGCACGATCACCTCCATCGTCGTCCCATTGACCTTGACCTCGTAGCTCCCTTCCGTGAACGTGGCTGCTCCGTGGGGCGTGTGCACCTCGGCAACTGTAAGCCGGTCTTCAGTCTCAGAGACGTTGATGCGCACCCGTCCAGCCCTGATCTCCAGGACGACTTCGTGAGGCAGATGGCTGGCAGGGAAGCGCGGGGAGCGCGCCGAAGAAAGCACAACCTCTGTGTCATCGTAAAGCTGAATGGTGGCGACGACGGGACTATCTGTTTGGAGCGCGTGCATCACGAGCCGGCCAGCGGTGGCGTCCGTGGCCACGATTGTGCGCTGTGGGATGTCGTTGCGCTCCTCGTCAATTGCGACCGGTGCCCCCCGGCCGGCCAGAGTGACACGTAGTGGCCCCCGCTGAATCTCAAGGGTCACGTCTTGTCCGATGCGAGCGTTGAGCACGTACCAGCGGGTGCCCAGGGGCACAAAGACAGCCAGGCCCACACAGGTGAAGAACGAGATTAGCAAGACGACCCAGGCCAGCCGCTCAGGGTTATTTCTCATATATACCGCACCCCGAAGCGTCCGAATTCACCGCTGGGGGATTCCCACTCAGCGTCCACTTGCTGCACAAACGAGGACGGGGAGCCACGGTGCAGGAACGCCCAGAACTCGTTGAGCGCCTCGCGTGAGCCCTCGGCGACAGTCTCCACTGTGCCGTTCCAGCGGTTGGCGACCCAGCCAGTCAGTCCGAGACGCTGCGCGGTGCGGACGGTATAATAGCGGAAGTTGACCCCCTGCACACGTCCCTGCACGACAGCGTGCAAACGAGCCTCTGGTTTTGCTTTCTCTTCCATCTTTCTTTTCACACTCCCCACAGGATGCGAAGAAAGCGAGGTTCTCGCTTGTCGAAGCGGTGCAGGCCAGCCTCGCGGGCTTGCTGCACGGCCTGCTCATATTCTGCCTGTGTGATGGGACGGCCGAGCGGCGGTAACGTAGCAGCCTTGTAGCAGGGCCGGTACTGATCCATCACGTTGATGTACGTATCGCGTGAAATCTCCTCTGCCAGGAAACAGGCGATTTTGGGCGTCCCGGCCAGCCCCTCAGGCAGCACCAGGTGGCGCACGAGCAATCCCCGCAGTGCGACACCGTCCGCGTCCAGCACCAGGTCGCCCACCTGCCGGTGCATCTCCCTGAGGGCCGCTCGATTGACCTCCGGGTAGTGCCTGACTTTTGAGTACTTGTGGGCGATTTCTTCGTCCGCGTACTTCATATCCGGCATATAAATGTCCACCACGCCATCGAGCAGCGTCAGTGCTGCCAGGGAGTCGTAGCCGCCCGTGTTCCAGACCAGTGGCAGCCGCAGCCCGGCCTCAGCAGCGATGAGCAGGGCCGCCAGGATGGGGGCCAGCACGTGAGTGGGTGAAACCAGGTTGATGTTGTGGCAGCCTCGGGCCTGGAGGGACAGCATCATCGAGGCAATGTCCTCCGGTTCCGCCTCCTCCCCATAGCCCAACTGGCTGATGTCGTAATTCTGGCAGAACTGGCAATTCAGGTTACACCAGGCGAAGAAAACCGTGCCGGAGCCCCGGTAGCCCCGCAGCGGGTTCTCCTCTCCGAGGTGAGGGCCAAAACTGGAGACCATCGCCCGCACCCCAGTTTTGCACGCTCCAGGCTGCTCATACCGATCCACGCGACACTCCCGGCCACAGAAGTCGCAGTCGTGCAGGCGATCGTAGGCAGCCTGTACGCGCCGCTTCAGCCCGCCTGAGCGGAGCAGTGCCAGGTAAGCAGGTTCGAATGTCGTGTTTACCATCTCACCGGCACCTGATGCACGCGCCAACGACGGTCGTGATACTGGACGTAGCCGTTGTCCCGGCCGAACTGGTAGACCTGCCAGGTCACCTCGACGTCGCGGCGGCAGTAGGCGATGACCTTGTCCAGTTTGCCCTGACGGAACCAGCGCACGGCCTGTAGCCCATCGGCGCTCTTCGTCTCCCCCAGCGTGGCGGCTGCCACGTCGTCCAGTTTGGGTCGCCAGCCCAGCGCGTTGTACAGGTCCTGCAGCATGTCCACCGTCGGTAGATCAGACAGGGGGTCGTCCGTGTAGGCGTGCAGAACCTCGTAGTCAAACCGAAGCAAGTTGTAGCCCACCACCAGATCGGCCCCACGCAGGGCGGCAATGAGGCGATCCACTTGCTGCTCCAAGTAGTCGCGGTAGACGTCCTCGGCGGCATGGTAGGTCACGGCAACCGCCAGACCCATGTCGCGGATATTGTGCCAGCCCCCCACCTCGTCGGCTGTATGCCGGGTCTCCAGGTCAAAGGCGATGATGTTACGCATAATATTCCATTCACGATGCGGAAGTGGGTTTCCCCCTGTTTTATCGCTGGCGACGGAGCCCACCGATCATCGGCAGGGCCACCAGCAGACTCAAGAGCCACAGCCCCACCCAGACGCCGACCTGCTCCACCCAGACCCGCCAGGGAGCCTGGGGCTCCAGGCTGGCTCGCCATGCGGCCTCCAGGCTACTCAGGCTGACGTGCAGGGCCTCCTGCACGCCACTCGCGCAACTGGCACCGTTGGTGTAGGCCCTCAGCAGTGCGCGTATTCCTTCAGCGCCATACCGCTCACGGACGAACTGCACCACGCTGCTACTCTGGGCGTAGGCCAGAAGCGCGGTGTGTGGATCGGGTGAGAAAGGGACGCACAGATCATCAAGGGGAAGGAATTGTCCTGCCACCCGCGCCTCTTCGAGCGCCACCGCATACTCCGGCGTCGGTCGCTGTTCGTTGGCCGTGGCTAACCCCTCGTCCAGCCACTCTGGGACGTACTTGTAGCTGGTCGGCGTGACGGCCTGATAGACCAGCATGTGGGTGACCTCGTGTGGGATATAGCGCATCATGTGTGACTTGTAGCCATCCTCAAACGGAATCGCGATGAGGACCACGCCCAGTTCCGGGTGTGCCTGGCCGACTGCCCACTCTCGCCCCGCGAGCATCATCGCCCCATCGAGGTTGTGCTGCGTGTCGTAGATGTAGATGTCAATGGGCGGCGTTGATGTTACCAGGTCACCCAATTCCGTGCTCATCTCCTCGATGCTGGAGCGGGCGATGTCAAGCGCCGCCTGGCCGAAGGCCGGGTCGCCGTGCCCCTCGATCCAGTGGACGGTGAGGCCATCGGCGCGGTGTCCTGAGCCTGCCGAGGGGCTGAGTTGCTCCCAGCGGAAGCGATTGTCGGTGTACTGAAACCGCTGAGGTTGAGATTCTGTGTTCAAGACGTTGCCCGCAGCGTCCTCGATCTGCCACCAGAAGGTGACTATGGCGAACGGCGGTAGAGGGGAGACACGCAAGTCATACGCATAGTTGGCGTTGATCTCGCGGGCTGGCTCGAAGTCCACAGACTCAGCCGTGGTCTGACCGTCACCTGCGGCCTGGAAGAACAAATAGACGTGTTCAATTTCAGCGTCGCTGGAAGTGGCGTGCAGCGTGAAGGTGACCTGCTGGGCGAAACTATAGTCGGCCTTGCTTTCGATCACGGTGATAGGCTCGGCTGCGGCAGCGATTCGACAGGACTTGCGTTGGCCACCGCCCTGAGCCTGCCGAAGGGCGAAGCTGAAGGGTCTGCCCCAGGTGATCGGAGCAAACAACAGACCCACTACCAGGACGAGTCCGGCGACCATTCGCCGTTCGCTATTCGTCATTCGCAATTCACTCACCAGTCGGACTTTCTGGCCACCCTGACGAGGAACTCCGATAGGTCCCCGTGCAGGAACTCCAATTCATCCAGCGCAGCCTCGGCTGCCGCCCGCGTAGCCTCGTCCGCTGCCAGGCAATAGCGCTCCACAATCTCTCGCGCCTTGTCTCCCCCGATCTGCCCCAGGGCCCACAGGGCTGCTTCCTGCACTTCCGAGTCGGCGTCGTCGGCCAGTTCCTCCAGCTCGGGTACCGCTTCGCTGAGTTGCAGTTCTCCGCAGGCGCGAGCGGCTTCGTAGCGCAGTTCGGGATTGGGGCTGAAGAGTTCCTGTCGCACCTGGCAGGCCCAGCGCGTGTCGGCGCTGCGGCCCATGGCGAAAACGGCGCTGATACGCATCTTCTCCTCCGGCGCATCGTAGGCCTGGCGAATCAACTCCGCCACGGCCTCATCGCCAGCATAGGCCAGCGACTCCATTGCCCGTCGCCGCACCTCCAGGTGTTCTTCTGTATCTCGACACGCGACCAACAATGTCTCGTAGGCCAAAGCGTATGGCCCCGGAAGGATCTTGTCAAGCTCGCCCAGCAAGATGAAGCGGCCCAGCGACGTGGCCACAGCCGCTCGCACCCCGGTATCTTCGTCCTCCCGCAGGCAAGCCACCAGGAGCGGAACCAAGCGCACGTCTTCGTCCTCCCACAGCCCCTCGACTGCTGCCGTCCGCACCTCGGCGTCATCGTCTTCCAGCCCCAGGCGGAAGACTGCGCCAAAGTCCACCTCAAAATCTGCCTCGGCCAGTTCCACCAGCCGCGTCATCATCTGCCGTCGCAACTCGACATGCAGGCACAGCCATACCTCACGCACGCGCGCCACGTCTTCAGCTCCCAGGTTCGACAGATGGTACAGCGACGCCTGGGCCGGCATTGTGGCGCTTGCGTACAACTCGTCTAGCAGGACGTCGAGTGGACGTTCCATCTCACTTCAACCACGACCAGGGAATGATGGGATTGATCAAGTCCTGGAACATCACCAAAGCCATCAGGCTGACCAGGATCGCCAGGCCCACGAAGTGAACCATTGCCTCGCGCTCAGGCGAGATACGACGGCCACGCACCGCCTCGATGAGCACAAAGAGAATGCGCCCCCCGTCGAGAGCGGGGAGGGGCAGCAGGTTCGTCAGACCCAGGGCCAGGCTGATGAGCGACGCGGTCTGCAGCACGGGATAAGCCAGGCCCCACTCGATGCTCTGTTGGAGGGTGAAGGCCAGCACCTCGCTGATGCCGACCATGCTTGCCGGACGTGCCTCCTCAGGGGTTATGTCACCCTGGGCGAGGCGGGCCGGAATCTCCACGGTCGCCACGATGGCAGCCTTGATATCGGCGATGCTGGCTCTCAGCGCTTCGGGAAGGGAGTAGTGCCGCACCCTGCTCCGGTCGGGCCAGGAGGCGATCCTGATGCCCAGCAGACCGTAACCTTCAGGGGTACGCCGTGGCGTTGCCATCAATGTCAGCGTCTCCTCTCCGCTTGCGGTGAGCCCTGTCGAACCGCGCAGAACGGTGAGCTCGACGGTCTGTTCTGGTGCGGCCTGGATGATGCCAATCAATTGACCTGTGCCATCCTCAAGACGCTCTCCCTCAACGGCCACGACGATATCACGGGGATGCAATCCCGCCTCTTCGGCCGCGCTCCCTGGTTCCACGCGATTGATTTCGACCAGCCATTTATCGGGGGCGCCGGTGGTGTAGGCACCCATGAGCAGCAGCAGGGCGACGATAAGGTTAAGCACGGGGCCTGCGGCCAGCACCGCCACGCGCCAGCGTTTGGGTTGGGCCGCCAGGCTGCGCGGGTCAGAGGGGTCCTCCTCGCCGGTCATTTTCACGAACCCGCCCATGGGCAGCCAGTTGAGGCTGTACAGTGTACCTGGCTCCAGGACGGTCACCTCGCCGCGCACATACACGCCCTCGTCCACGCGCTCACGCTTGAGCGTCAGGTCACCCACGGCCGGATCGAGTACCGTCAGGCGGTGCAGAAGGTAGGAGTCATCGTCACGCCGTAGAGTGACGGCGTCCACCCAGGCCCCCGTCTTCAGCTCAGGAGGCAGCCGGAAGCCTGCGGGGATGACCACGCGCGTGCTGCCGATCTTGAGGTATCCCTTGCCGCGCCACAGTTTCAGCAGGCGGGGTGGATAGCCGAACCCAAATTCCTCGGCTCGCACCCCCGCCAGCTTGGCGAGAACAAAGTGGCCCAGTTCGTGGACCAGAATGATAGGCGCTAGCACAACAACTAACGTACCAGTCAGCCAGAATATGACGTTAATCCAATCCATTTCCCCATCCTGGTTCAGAAGCGGGCGTTGCAAACGCCCGCTTCGCTTCTTTCTAAGCCTGTGTCTAGCAGGCGAATCCTTCCGACCATCAACTGCCGCCCAGATTTCCGCGGGGTGCGGCCTACCTAACCATCCCACTGCGAAAGCACCGGCTGCGGAGCTATGGCGACTGGTACCCCCCGGCAAAACCGCTCTCCAACCACACCTGCACGTTGTAGCCTATCTTCACGTCCCGCCCGATGAAGGCTCCCCGGGCCTCTGTCCCCTGCTTGAGCCACAGCGTCCCGTTGGGCGCGTAGATGGTGGCCGTGACCACGTTGTTGTAGCCCACCACCGCCGCCTTCGGCGTCGCCCCCAGCTTCCCGCTACTGCCGTTGATCCCACCCACGAACACCACCAGGTCGCTCGCATCCAGCCCGCTGCCCGAGGCCGGGCCGATGACCGCCCTCTGGCCTGGCTCCAGTCGCTCCGCGATGCGCACCTCGGTGGGCGCGGTGATGCGCACCCGTGATCTCTCACCAACGTTCAGGTTGGCGAAGTGATAGATGCCCCCGGTCAGGGTTAATACTGAATTCCTCCTCAGCTTGATTTCACCGTAGGCGCCGGCCGGCAGCACCAGACCCTCGCCCTGGGCCACGTCGTAGTCGGTCGCACCGGGGGTGACCTCCGGGAAAGGAGGCAGGTTGGTGACCAGGGGCAGGCCCAAGGGGGTGATGAGCTGGCCGTAGGTGGCGTTGGAGGCTGCGTCGAGCTCGTTGTAGAAGACGTCGAAGACGCTTGCCCCCAGCTTGAGCTTGACCGTGTCCCCGGCGATGGCCGAAGCGGGGTCGTGGAAGGTGACGTTGCGGCCGATGGTCACCTCCGCGTTGGAGGCGAGCACCGGCCCCGGGCTGGCGTTCTGGGCCCCGACGTGGCCGCTGTGCAGGTCGCTCCCCTGCCGCAGCCAGATACTGTTAAGGCCCAGCACAGCGTAATCGCCTACGTCGGCCGAGGGGGTAGGCGTAGGGGGCACCCCCTCTTCCACCGCCACGTCGTCCACGTACCACCCTGCGTCCACTTCATCCTGCGCCAGGGCCAGACGGTAAGAGACCGGCAGCAGTTGTGCGATGCCCGGCACACGGCTCTCGCCGGAAGGAGTGGACACTGGCACCGTATCCGGCAGCCGCAGCAGGTAGACCGGCGACTCCGGGGTGAGGACGCCTGCCACGGCCCCGGTGTGCATCTGGAAGTAGAAGCCCCGGCCGTCGGCCGACCAGC
>JBHIET010000020.1:0-47664 GCA_046760785.1 Anaerolineae bacterium
TCAGGACGACTGGCCTGATTTAGCTGCTAGCGGAGTGCGAAATCTAGGCTTAGGTACTAAACGATGCGCTGTCATATCGCCGGTGGTCATTTCTGCTTCCTGTGGCTGACCAGTTTGATATGCCTTCAAGACCGGACAGCCCACGCAGGGTTCGCTGCGCTGCTGCCATATCTCATAACAATGGCGTCCTATCAGTTCTTCACGTGTCAGGCCCACCGATTCGCACGCGGCTCGGTTTGCCCACAGAACCCTCATTGTCGCATCTTCATAGACCACGTGCTCTACCAAGCTGTCGAGAATGATTCCTTGCCCGCGCTCAGCTCTTTTTAGGGTCTCTTCCATCTGGATAGTGTCCCCGTAGAATGTTGTTGATTCACCAATCCGACCTTTTGCGTCATTTCGAGCGGAGCACCGTTTTTCCCTCTTTACATTATAGCGCAACAGTGAAAAAAAGGCTATCGGCCCCTGAGAGAACCAGGCGACAGAGGCATCGCTAGGTGTTCTTTCGCAGATCTTCAAGTGCGTCGTTACTACTTTGACAATGTCAGATTAACATAAAGCAGGCTGCACTTGCTCGCCGGTGCTCGTAGCCCCCGTCCCTTCGGGCTGAGCCTCAGGACGAAGCCTCGGGGGCGTCTCAAACGAGATTTGCCCGCAGAACACGCCCTTGGGGTCAAGGGCTGAGAGCCTTTGGCCAAATGTGACATTGTCGAGATAGTAACAGTGCGTCTAATATACCAGAGTTCGGCGCAGTGTACAAGGCAGGCAAACCGGCACCGACTGGCACGAAGAGGCGATCTGTGGCATACTGATGGCTGGATATTCGATACTGGATGCTGAACACTGGAGCACAGGATGAGGCCCGAAACCTGGAACCTGAAGCAGGTTCTTGTCATTAGCGTCGTATGCGCCGTGGTGGCGAGCCTGATCGCGTGCCTGCCAGCGACGTCCACCCCACCTGCTCTCACACCAACCCTGCGAGCTGAACCCCAGGGTGAGGTCTTGACTGCTGCGCCATCCCCTACTGCCACCCCATCTCCATTCCCCACCCTAACTTCCACCGCCACACCTACACCTTCGCCAACCTGTGCCCCGATGCCGACTGCTACATCGCTACCCACTGCGACTTTCGCGCCACTCCCTACCGTTACCCTGCCGCCTACTTTGACTCCCACGCCCACCCCCGCTACTGATACCGCCCTTGTCCGCGGGCCGTACCTCCAGTCCGTCACGACCGATTCGGTCATCGTCGTCTGGGAGACCAACCGGCCCAGCCACGGCGAGGTCGCCTACGACGCGACGATTGAGTACGGTTCGGTCGTAGCTGACGCGGCAGTGGGCACGCGCCACGCCGTCGCTCTCACTGGCCTCGCGCCCTATGCCGTGTACCACTACAGCATCGAAAGCAGCGGTGTCCCCCTGAGCGCAGACGCGACGTTCCGCACTGCTGCCGGTCCCGGGCAAGCGTTTACCTTCGTCGTCTTTGGCGATACCCGTACGCAGCACCAAATCCATCGGGCAGTAGTGGATCGCATCGTCGCGCAGCAGCCCGATTTCGCGATCAACACCGGCGACTTAGTGGCCAACGGCGAGTCCCTCCCTGAGTGGGAGACCTTCTTCGAGATTGAGCAGGAATTGATGGCTCGTGTCCCCTTATTCCCCACGCTGGGTAATCACGAGCGCAATGCCCCACACTACTTCGACCTGTTTTACCTGCCCGGCAACGAGCACTGGTACGCCTTCGATTACGGCGATGCCCGCTTCGTATGCCTGCAGGTGGACGGCATCGCGGACTTCGGCCCCGGAAGTGAGCAGTATGCCTGGCTGGAGGCGACGCTGGCAGCCAATACGCAGCCCTGGCTCTTCGTCGCCTTCCACATCCCGCCCTATAGCTCAGTGCAGGAGGCCTTTGAGAACGAGGTGCGTCAGCCTCTGAGGCCGCTTTTCGAGCGCTACGGAGTGGACATCGTGTTCAACGGGCACAAGCACAACTACGAGCGCAACGAAGTGAACGGCGTCACCTACATTGTCACCGGCGGGGGCGGAGCGCCACTGTATGAGATGAGGGAGCAGGAACCGACACAGGCCGCGTTCGCGCTGGCCCATCACTTCGTGCTATTGGAGGTTGACGGCCATCAGCTCAAGGCGACAGCCATTTCTGTTGATGGCACAGTGCTCGACGCATTCGAGCGCGGTTTAGACTGAGTGAAAAAGGATGGTGGGTGGATACGTAAATCGCCGAAAGTCCTTTGTGCCTTTGCTTCCGGCCAGACAGCCTCAAGAGCTGGTGCTGGGTTTTGTATTTCTAAGGGGTTTCTAACGCAGCTCTTGCGCCAATCTAATGGTGACCGTAAATAATATAGGCGCTTGTGACCACTATTAGGTCCCAAAACCAATCTTGATGAGGAGGTGTAGAGATGACGAATTTAGTACGTTGGGAACCCTTCCGCGACCTGGTGAGCCTGCGGGAAGCGATGGATCGGCTCTTCGAGGAGAGCTTCGTACAACCACGGGTCGGGTGGCTGGCCCCGGTTGGGGCGGAAGCACTGGCCGTAGATATGTACGAGACTGATGACGCTATCGTCGTCAAGTCGGCTATCCCTGGCATCAAGTCCGAGGACCTGAACATCAGTGTCACCGGCGACACTTTGACCATCAAAGGCGAGACCAAGGTCGAGGAAGAGGTCAAAGAGAAGAATTACATCCGTCGTGAGCGTCGCTATGGGTCATTCTGTCGCTCCCTGCCTATCCCGGTCTCGGTCGTGGCCGACAAAGCAGAGGCTGAGTTTGAGAACGGCGTTCTGACCCTGACACTGCCCAAGGCCGAAGAGGTCAAGCCCAAGGCCATCAAGGTCAAGACGAAGGGCAGAGGTAAGTAGCAGTGAGGTGATAAGATGACCGTTACACGTTGGAATCCCTGGCGCGAGGTGATGACCTTGCGCGAGGCGATGAATCAGCTCTTTGAGGACAGCTTCGTCCGCCCGGCACGGGGTTTGGATGAAGGTCCACGGGAACGGCTGTTTCGACTTCCGCTGGACGTGTACACAACGCCGGAGGAAATCGTCATTAGTGCTTCGCTGCCAGGGCTGACCCCCGATGAGGTGGATATTGCCATCGACGGTGACAACCTGACTATCCGGGGTGAGTTGCGGCCGCCGTTGGAGAACGTCGAGTATCTACGCCAGGAGCGGAGCTATGGCGTGTTCTCGCGCACACTGACGCTAAACGTGCCTGTAGAGGCAGACAAAGCCGAGGCGGTCTTCGAAAACGGCGTGCTGACGCTCACGCTGCCCAAGGCTGAGGAGACCAAGCCCAAGGTCATCAAGGTTAAGAGCAAGTAGACTGGGCAGAAAGATGGACAGGGCAGGGTCACGTGACCCTGCCCTGTTTCTGTATCTTCGGGATGGTTCCCCGAGATGCGACACTCAAGGGACATTTGCGGGTTGAACCTTAACAGATGTTGACTTTTCCTCGCCTCCCCTGTAGAATGGGGGCGATTCGAAATCTCAATTCCTTGGTTGCGGAGAACCTATGAACAGCAATGAGAATTCTATCTTGATCGTAGATAGCAACAAAGCCTTTGCCACCATTCTCAAGGAGGGCCTAGAGCAAGATAGTGGATATCGCGCCACCATCGCGACCAGTGGAGACGAGGCACTGCAAGCACTGGCCGCTGCCGAGTTCGACCTCGCCATCGTGGACCTGGGCATGACCGACCCGGATGGAGCCATGCTCGCCCGCACTTTGCGGCGGCAGAGGAGCGACCTACGCCTGATGCTGATCCCCCTTGAAGGCGAAGACCTCCCGCCTGAACTGGCTGACCTGGACGTGCAAGGGGTTCTGCCCAAGCCCTTCTTCTTCCCTGAACTGCCAGGACGCGTCGCCGACGCACTGGGATGGCCCGAGGTCGCCGAGGCTGAAGGTCCAGGTATCGCTGAGGCTGTGGAGCCAGCCATAGCCCCTGCCCGGCCCGCCGTGAGCGGCGAAGACCGGCTGGCTGTGCTGCGTGAGCACCTCGGGGAGACCATCCAGGAGATGAGCGTGCTGTCTCAGGAGATCAACGCTGAGGCGGTGATCCTGACCTGCGGAGGGAAATTGCTTGCCCATACCGGCCGGCTCTCGGCTGAGGAGGCAGACAGGCTGGCACAGGTCGCTGGCGAAAGTTGGCGTACCTCGGCCCGCGTGGCGCAAATCCTGGGCCGGGAACAACTGCGCTTTGAGCAGAGCGTCGAGGGCGGTGAACACCTGTTCTACTCGCTGGCCATCGCTGAGGACATTATCCTCTCAGTTGCCCTACGTGCCAACATACCGCTTGGCATGATCCGCCACCGGGCTAAGGAGACGGCGGAAACATTGCGAACCTTGATAGGTGTCGCCCAATAACCTAGATCAAGGAGCAGCATGCCCCAGAAAAGCAAATTGGTTCTGATTGATGGTCACTCGCTGGCCTACCGCGCTTTCCACGCCCTGCCCGAGGACATGAAGACCTCGCAGGGCGAATTGACCAACGCCGTCTACGGCTTCACCTCGATGTTGCTCAACGTCCTGCGTGAAGAACAGCCCACCCATATCGCCGTCACCTTCGACAAAGGACTCACCTTCCGCCACGACGTGTACCCCGACTACAAGGCCCATCGCGCCAAGATGCCCGAGGAGATGCACTCCCAGATGGAGCGCGTCCGGCAGGTGGTGGAGAAGTTGGGCATTCCTATCTTCGAGCAGGAAGGGTACGAGGCGGACGATCTGCTGGGGACGCTGGCCCAACAGGCGAGGGGGCAGGGGGTGGATACCCTCATCGTCACCGGCGACAGGGATCTCCTGCAACTGGTGGACGAGCACACGCATGTCCTCACCTCCCGCTGGCACTTCTCCGACACGGTGGTTTATGACCTGGAAGGAGTGAAGCGGCGCTACGGGCTGAAGCCGGCCCAATTGGTGGACCTCAAAGCCATGATGGGCGACAAGTCCGACAACATCCCGGGCGTGCCTGGCGTGGGCGAGAAAACCGCCACCAAGCTGCTTCAGCAGTACGGCACACTTGAGAATGTCTACGAACACCTGGACGAGGTTCAGGGCCGCTTTCGGAACAAGCTGGAGGATGGGCAGGACCTGGCCTTCCTCAGCCGCCGCCTAGCAACCATCGTGAACGACGCACCGGTGCAACTTGACCTCGATAGCTGCCGCGTGCGCTCCTTCGACCGCGAGCAGGTGATGGACCTCTTCCGCGAGTTGGAGTTTCGTTCACTGGCCGAGCGGCTGCCAGGGATGGAGCAGCCACAAGCCGAAGGCATACCCCACCAACTCAGTCTGTTTGGCGAACCCCCCCTCACCCCGTCGCCAGCTTCCGGCGCCAACTACAAGATCATCGTTGACGAGAAATCCCTCCGCCAGTTGTTGGCACGGCTGGAACGCAGTCCGGCACTAACCCTCGACACCGAAACTACTAGCACCGATCCGATGCAGGCCGAACTGGTCGGTATCGCCCTCACCGATGCTCCCGAGCGCGGCTACTACATTCCGGTCAAGGCTCCCCCCGACGATCCGCAACTGGCACTGGACACGGTGCTCAAAGCGTTGGCCCCCCTGCTGGAGGACGCTGGTCGGCCTAAGTACGGCCACAATCTCAAGTACGACCTAGCCATGTTGAAACGGGCCGGAGCACGCCTGGAGGGATTGGCCTTCGACACGATGGTCGCCGAGTGGCTCACCAACCCGGCCTCCAAGAACCTGGGGCTCAAGAACCTGGCCTGGGCACGGCTCAAGCAGCGGATGACCCCCATCACCGACCTCATCGGCACAGGCAAAGGGCAACTGACGATGGATCAGGTGCCGGTTACGCAGGTGGCCCCTTACGCCTGCGCTGACGTAGATATGACCCACCAGTTGGTGGCCGTCCTGGAACCGGAGTTGAAGGAAAAGCGACTGTGGTCGGTCTTCACCGAGGTGGAGATGCCGTTGATCCCGGTGCTGGCAGCGATGGAGATGGCCGGCGTGCGGCTCGACGTCGCCGTATTGGAGCAAATGTCGGAGGAACTGGCCGGTCGGCTGAGCGAACTGGAGGCCCGCGTCCAGGAGATGGTGGGCTACCCCTTCAACGTCAACTCGACCCAGCAACTCTCCGATGCCCTGTTCAAGACGCTGAGGCTGCCCACGCAGGGGTTGCGACGCACCAAATCCGGCCACTTCTCGACAGCGGCGGATGTGTTGGAGAGGCTGCAGGGGAAACATCCCGTGATTGATCTCATCCTGGAGCATCGTGAACTGGCTAAACTGAAGTCCACCTACGTGGACGCGCTGCCCCGGCTGGTCAATCCGTACACCGGGCGGCTGCATACCTCGTACAACCAGACCGGGACGGTGACAGGGCGGTTGAGCAGCAGCGATCCAAATCTGCAGAATATCCCCATCCGCACGGAACTGGGGCGGCAGGTACGGCAGGCCTTCGTCGCCGAGCCGGGCTGGAAGCTGATCGGGGCCGATTACTCGCAGGTGGAGTTGCGCGTGATGGCCCACATCTCCGGCGATGAGGGGCTGCTGGGCGCTTTTGCTCGCGGCGAGGATATTCACGCCAGCACCGCCGCCGCCATTCTGGGCGTCCCGCTGGCAGAAGTGACCCCCGACATGCGGCGGGTGGCGAAGACCGTGAACTTCGGCCTTTCCTATGGACAGACCGCCTACGGGCTGGCCCAGGCGACCGGGCTGACGCAGGTCGAGGCCGAAGATTTCATCAAGACCTACTTCGAGCGCTTCCCCAAGGTCAGGGGGTACATTGATACCACCAAGGCGCTCGCCACGCGCCAGGGATACGTGGAGACGCTGCTGGGGCGGCGGCGCTACTTCCCCGAGTTGCGCCCCGGCAGCAAGGCCCCTCACAACGTGCGTCAGGCCGCCGAACGCATGGCGATCAACGCTCCAATCCAGGGAACCGCCGCCGACATCATCAACATCGCCACGATCCGCCTCCACCGGGCGCTGGGGGAGCGAGGCCTGCGGGCGCGAATGATCCTGCAGGTGCACGACGAGCTGGTCGTCGAGGCACCCGAAGAGGAGGTAGCGACCGTCGCACCGTTGATGCGCGAGCTGATGGAGAGCGCCTTCGACCTCAAGGCCCCCCTCAAAGCCGATCTCAAGGTGGGGCAAAATTGGGAGGAGATGTAACCGGCACGAGAACAGCCCGACAAAGCTGCACAAATTGTCGCAACTTTTACTCACATTTCATTGGAGGAACATTCATGACAGCAGAACAGCCTACTGCCAAGATGCCACCCCTGTGGATCGTCAAACTGCGCGCTCCCTTTTTCACCGCCGACCTGGCGCCGGTCTGCCTGGGGGCTGCCATCGCTTGGGCGCGGACCGGCGCGTTCAACCTGTGGTACTTTCTGCTGACGTTGATCGGCGCCATCTGCCTCAACGCCGGCACCAACATGACCAACGATTACTTTGACCACACCTGGGGCTCCGACGAGGTCAACACCGAGTTTGCCAACCCCTTCACCGGCGGCAGCCGCCTCATCCAGATGGAGCTGGTCAAGGCCAAGACGTTCCTGTGGCAAGGCATTGGCTTCTTTGTCCTGGGCAGCCTCATCGGGCTGGTGCTGACTTTCACACGCGGCCCGTGGGTACTGTGGCTGGGGATCATCGGCGTCTTCTGCGGCTACTTCTACACCGCGCCGCCCCTCCGGCTGGCAGGCACGGGCTTAGGCGAACCGCTGATCGGACTCAACTTTGGCCCGTTGATGGTGCTGGGCAGTTATTACACCCAGACCCAGACCGTGGCCTGGGAGCCGGTCATCGCTTCACTGCCGTTAGCGCTGCTCATCGCGTTGGTGGTGTGGATCAATCAGTTCCAGGACATGCAGGCGGACGCCGCCGTGGGCAAGAATCACTGGGTCGTGCGGCTGGGCCGGCGACGGGCCGCCACGGTCTACGGGTTGTCGCTGACAGCGGTCTACCTGTCGCTGGCGGCGGGAATCCTGTTCGGCGTGGTCACACCCTTCGCCTTGCTGGGCCTTTTGACACTGCCTCAAGCCATCAAAGCGTATCGCGTGGCCCGCGTCCATTACGATCACCCCAAGAAGCTGGTCCCAGCCAACGCTGCTACGATCCAGATACATCTGCGGACCGGCCTCTTAATCGCGCTGGGCTACGTCATTCAGGGCGTAGTGGGATGGCTGATGTAGGCGAGACCTTCGCGCAACAAAGCACTGAATCCGATGATCCAGCCGATCCGCCATTCTCTTTCGCTGACATAGCCCGCCGGTACGACGCGCTGAACCGACTGATGTCGCTGGGGCGCGACCACCACTGGCGGCGGATCGCTGCCGAAGCGATCGGGGTGCCGGCTGCCGGGCGTGTGCTCGACGTGGGGGTCGGCACTGGCGACATGGCGCTGGCCCTGGTGCACCGCTGGCCGGGGAGCACCGTCGTGGGTGTGGACTCGACGGTGGAGATGATGCGTGTGGGACAGCGCAGGCCCGACGCTGAGAAGGTGCGCTGGACACAGGGGGACGCTCTCCACCTGCCTTTCCCCAACGCCACCTTCGACGCCGTCGTCAGCGTGTTCCTGTTGCGCAACGTCGCCGATGTGCCGGGCGTGCTGGCCGAGCAGCGCCGCGTGGTGCGTTGCCCTGAGCCTGCCTGTCCTGAGCGCGGCCGAAGGATCGAAGGGCGGCTTGGCGGCCGCGTAGTCTGCCTGGAGATGACCTGGCCGCGCACGCCGGGCCTCCGCACACTGTTTCGGTTCTACTTCGCAACCCTGATGCCTCTCATCACAGGGATGTTAAGCGGCCAACCAGCCGCCTACCGCTACCTGCCGCGCTCGGTGGAGCGCTTCCTGACGCCGGAGGAATTGAAGGCCACGATGGAGCATGTCGGATTACAGAACGTCCGTTATCGCATGCTGGCGCTGGGGACGGTCGCCCTCCACGTGGGAGAACGCTAATGACAGAAGACAAAGCCGTTACTCGCGGCCACCCCTCCTACGTCTGGCGGGCAGGGCAGGAACGACGCTTCCACATGGTGTGTCGCTGGGTGACGCTGGCGGGACAGGCCGTACTCGACGTGGGTTGCGGCGTAGGGATGTACACGGCGGCCTTTCTCCGCGAGACCCCCCACGTCTTCGGCATTGAGATCGAGCGCGAGCGGGCGCTGGAGGCACAGGAGCGGACGGCCGGTGTGGTCCAGGCCTCTGGAGAGCGCCTCCCTTTCCGCGACGCTGCCTTCGACGTCGTCTTCTCTCACGAGGTACTGGAGCACGTCGCCGACGACCGCGCCTGCGTGGCCGAGATGGTGCGCGTGACCCATCGCCCTGAGCCTCGGGACGAAGGGCGGTCTGGCGGTCGCATTGTCATCTTCGTGCCCAACCGGCTCTATCCCTTCGAGACCCACGGCATCTTCTGGCGCGGGCGCTATCGCTTCGGCAACGCGCCGCTGGTCAACTGGCTGCCCACACCGCTGCGCAACCGGCTGGCCCCGCACGTCCGTGCCTACACCGCCGGTGGCCTGCGCTGCCTCCTCGACGGCCTCCCCGTCCGCGTCGTCCACCACACGCAGGTCTTTCCGGGCTACGACAACGTCGTGGCCCGCACCCCTGCTCTGGGCCGGGCCTTGCGCGCCGTCACCTACGCTTTTGAGCGTACCCCACTCCGCCTCTTCGGCCTCTCACATCTGCTGGTCATAGAGAGGGAATAGGAGTCAGCACAAAGCGCTCGATAGCCACAGCCGCGCCGTCTTCTGCCAGCGGCGGCGCGATCCAGTCAGCGACGGCCTTGACCGCTGGGCTGCCATTCCCCATCGCCACGCCGATCCCAGCCCAGGCAATCATGTCAGCATCGTTGCTCTGGTCGCCAATAGCCATCGCCTGTGCCTGGGTAACATCCAGGTAAGCAGCCAGCCGCTGCAGTGCATCCCCCTTCGAAACCCCCAGCGGATTCCCCTCGACGAACATGGCGTGGGAACGCACCACTTCCATCCGCCCCTCGAAACGGCGCCGCACCTCCGTCTCAATACAGTCAGCCTCACGAGGCTCGGCCACGAGGAGAAACTTGACCGGCTCGTGCCGCTCGAGCACGGAGAATAGGTCATCCGCCCAGATCAATCGCTCTCCCAACAGGGCGCGGTAGAAGCTCTCAGGGTACCGCTGTTCGGCAACAAAGACGTCGTTGTCGGCGTAAAGCACAACGTGCCACCCGCGTTGGGTTTGCCATTCCAACACCTCGTACACCAGCGCTGAGTCCATCGTCGCACGATAGAGCGGGCCATCGGAGTCTGGGGCCTGGATCAATCCCCCCTGATAGCAGATAAGCGGAGCAGTGATACCCAGATCTCGCGCAAAAGCGAGCGTGACATCGAACATACGGCCCGTGGCCAGGGTGACCTGCACTCCACGCTCTTGAGCAGCGGCAATGGCACGCCGCACTCTGGGGGAGATGACCAGGTCGTCACCCATCAGCGTGCCATCCAGGTCAAGCGCCAGAAGCTGGATCACGTCTGTACTTCCAACACCCGGTCGCGCCCGGCCAGGTCAGGGTGCACGCGGACTGTCGCCTGGGGGAAGAAGGTACGGGCCAGACAACTGACTACCTCTCCCTGGTCGGCACCGATCTCGATCAGCAAGCCCCCGCCGGGGCACAGTACCGCTGGGGCTTGTGCCAGTAATTGCTGGACGACCGCCAGGCCATCCGGCCCGGCGTCGAGGGCCAGCCGTGGCTCGTGGTTGCGCGCCGATGCAGGCAGCGAAGCGCATTCGCCTGTGGGAACGTAGGGTGGGTTGGAGACGATCAGGTCCACCGGGCCGGGGCGCGGGCTGAGTACGTCGCCAACCATCAGCCGCACTCGCTCGGCGACGCCGTGCCGTTCCACGTTTCGCCGTGCCACGGCCAGCGCCGCCGGAGAGATTTCGATGGCATAGACAACGGTCTCAGGCAGGTGAACCGCCAGCGAGACAGCGATGCAGCCGGAGCCAGTTCCCACGTCCACGACGGCCGTTGGCTGGCGTGCTATCGCCAGTTCCACCAGTGTTTCCGTTTCGGGACGGGGGATCAGCACCTCGGGCGTGACCTCAAACTCCAGTCCGTAGAATTCGACGCGGCCAGTGAGATAGGGGAGGGGATAGCTGGAAGCACGGCGACGGATGAGGCTACAGTAATAGGATAGTTGACCAGGGGTGAGAATGTGTTCGGGATGAGCCAGCAGCGCCGTGCGCGAGGTTCCTAGCACGTGGGCCAGGAGCACCTCCGCTTCAAGCCAGGGAGCGTCCGTGATGGAATCCAATTCAGCGGCTGCCTGGCGCAAGGAAGGCCCGACATTTGGCACTGGATACTTGGTGCTGGATGTTAGATACTGGGTACTGGATGATCGAGTTTCCGATTTCTCTTTGCGCTTGGTTCTCACCACTGATATTTTAGCCCGCTACTCGCCCTCTCCCATAACCTCCAGCCGCTCCGCCTGTTCGTGCGCGGTCAGTTCGCCAATGAAGGGCTCGAGGTTACCGTCCAGCACATCATACAGCCGGTGGATGGTCAGGCCGATACGGTGGTCGGTGACGCGGTTCTGGGGGAAGTTATACGTGCGGATCTTCTCGCTGCGCTCTCCGGTGCCTACCTGAGCCCGCCGCGCCTCGGCTACCTCTGCCTCCTGCTTCCGCCGCCCCTGCTCGTAGAGACGCGCCCGCAGAACGGCCAACGCTCGCAGTCTGTTCTGCGTCTGCGAGCGCTCGCTTTCGCAGGCGGCGACCATACCGCTGGGCTTGTGGGTGATACGGACGGCGGTGGCATTTTTCTGCATGTGCTGCCCGCCGGGACCGGAGGAGCCGTAGACCTCGATCTCCAGGTCCTTGGGGTCAATGTGAACCTCTACCTCGTCCACCTCAGGCAGGACCGCCACGGTAGCGGTGGAGGTATGGATGCGGCCGGACGACTCGGTGACCGGCACCCGCTGGACGCGATGGACGCCGCTCTCGAACTTGAAGTGGGAGAAGGCCCCCCGCCCCTTCACCTCAAAGACGACCTCTTTGAAGCCGCCGATACCGGTGGAGTGGGCGCTCAGCAGTTCTGCGCCCCACCCCTGCCGCTCGGCATAGCGCGTATACATGCGATAAAGATCGGCAGCGAAGAGACCAGCCTCATCCCCACCGGCCCCGGCGCGAATCTCGACAATCACGTTCCTGGCATCGCGCTGGTCTTTGGGGAGCAGCAACTGGCGGAGTTGAGACTCCAGCTCATCCAGACGGGCCTGCAGGTCAGCGACCTCCCTCTCGGCCAACTCCCGCAGCTCAGGATCGGCGTCGTCGGTCAGCAGCGTCTTCGTCTCCTCCAGCTCCTCCGCCGTACCTCTGTAGGCCCGATAGACACTGACGATGTTCTCAAGGTCGGCGCGCTCTTTGGCGTATTGGGCCACACGCTCGTAGTCCTGCGCCACGGATGGGTCAGCCATCAGGCGCGTCAGCTCCTCGTATCGTTCTTCGACTTTACTCAGTCTCTCCAACATAGCTTTTTCAACTCACACAGCGAGGCGGCCCGGGCAGGCCGCCCCACGCACTGGAGGTATTATAACAAAGCAGGACGCGACGTCAAGAAGGTGGAGCCTTCCTACCGGCCTTCCCAATCGCCTCAAGGTAGCCGTGGACCTGTACTATGTAGGCACGAGCATCGTCCAGCAACCGCCGTGCCGAATAAAATAGCGTACGATTGTCCAGTCGGTCGTAGTCATGGACGATGCGGTTACGCATGCCCACGTAACGCCGAAAGCGGGGCAGCAGGTGCTCATCGATGATACCCAACTGATGAATAGCTTCAAACGATTGTCGCGCTGACTGCGCAGGCGGCTGTTCTGTGCTAATCAACAGCATCCCATTGATGTCAATAGCACACTCGACGATGACCTGGGCCAGGCGCTCGACGATGCGCCGATTCCCCGGCCGTTCCCGATGTTCCTGGTACGACGCGCTCAGATAGGGCGCTAGTTCTTTCACGTAGGCAGTCAGATTGGTCAGTTTCCGGCGAATCAGGTGCGCCTGTTGTGTGTCCATTCCTGCACTTGCTTCTCCAGATAGGATGACTGCCAGGCCAATAACTTCTGGTGATCGTAGTAACGGCGAGCGGCGTAGGACTGGAACTCGAAGAAAGTCGTCGGCTCCCGCTGATAGACCGGGATACCGGTGCAGGCGACCTCGAAAAGCAGCAGTGGACTGGCACCGTTTAGAAAGGCAATGTCCACGTCGCCATCCCCTCCAAGCGCGCTGACCAGTTCACCGATGAGGTCGAGTTCGATTTCCGGGTCATCCCAATCGCGGTGTATCATACGCACGGCGACGTCAACGTCGGAGCCTGGCGCAGCACGCCCGGTGGCCTGAGAACCGAACACAACGACCAAATCCAGGCCATAGCGATGGGATATGCGTTCCAGTTCCTCGTGATTTACCTCATACATCACTTTATTTCAAAGAGACACGGCCCTGGACAGGTCACCCCACGCACTGAGGGTATTATAACAAAGCAGCACACGACGTCAAGTGTTCGTATCAGACTAAGGAATAGTGACACCAATCCTTTCATCTTCATCTTTCTCCCCTCCTAGTTCTGTTTGGATGAGCGCTACCGCGTCGTAGAAAAAAACCAGAGCCGGTACTCTCTTGGGGGGTAGAGTGCCAGAAGAAATCGTACGCCTTACACCTCCAACAGACTCTCTCCCTCACAGCTCCCCCACATACTCAATTAGCCGCCGTTCCGGCCGTGCCGCACGGCGACGATCTCCGCCAAGATCGCCAGTGCAATCTCAGCCGGCTCACGCCCGCCCAGGTCAAGCCCCACCGGGCCATGGATGCGCTTTAGCTCCCCCTGACCGACACCCTCCTCCCGCAGCGCGGCCAGCCGCTTCGCCTGCGTGACACGCGAGCCGAGGAGCCCAATATAGCCCGCCCGACTGCGCAGTGCGATGCGCAGCGCGGGCAGGTCGAACTTGGGGTCGTGGGAGAGGATCACGATGTAGTGCTGCGACCCCAGCTCCTCCGCCTTCAGCGCCTCCTGCGGCCAGGCGACGCTCAGTTGCACTGCTCTCTCTCTGTATAGGATACCACGCAATTGTCCCAAAGCCAAGTTGCCAGGTGACGCTGGCGGTTCTGGTGAGTGTATCACGCTGGGGACAAGAGTAAGCGGGAAACGAGGCTCGCAGGTTCGTTAAAGCGGGTCAAAACGGGGCTGGCACGGGAATACAACCTGCCGTCGAACCCGATCCCGCTGCTCCCGCTGGATGCCGGAACATCACCTGGCGGCGCTACAGATGGTGGCCCGCCTCAGCCTTCCAGGAGCTTGTCCCCAATGTGTGACGGTCTCCGCGCTCCGGCTTGCGCAGGCAGGCAGGTCGTGGTAAAATAAATTGACACAAACGATGTGCCCCCGTAGCTCAGTTGGACAGAGCACCGGCCTCCGGAGCCGGTGGCCCGCGTTCGAGTCGCGGCGGGGGTACCAACAAAAACCGTCAGTGATAACACCACTGACGGTCTCTTTTATCGAGGACCAGCGCCGGCGTTGCGGGCTGACCCCCGGTGCTTGCCAGAGCGCTCTGGCTAGTACACGTGGGCGGAAATCCTTCCACAGTTAGGTGTCGAGCGGGAGCGCCGGTTGAGTAGGAGCTTCAGGTTGAGTAGCGGCTTGGGCTGAGTAGCGAAGCGTATCGAAGCCAGCGTACCGAAACCAGGCGACGCATCGAAACCAAGCGGCTTATTCAGAGTGCTTTTGCAGGCAGAAAACGCTTGGTTTCGATACGCTTCTCCACTTTGTTGCGAAGCTACTCAACCAGCGCTTGTTCCGTAACTGCCAAGGGATTGCCGCCGTGCTGTACTAGTAGCCTTGCAGCACCACCGGCAGGTAGAGCCGCCTGGTCGGAGCAGATACGGTGCCCTGGTTGCGCAGCACCATTGGCAGGTAGACGTGCTCCCAGGACAAGCTGACCTGCACGGCGTAGTACGAGCCTCCGTTGTCGTCAGTAGTCGAGGACGGGTTGACATCCCCATCCCAGGCAGTGATGGAGAACTTGAGGGTGTCATCGCCGTGGCTCGCCCCCTGAGAGGGAACCACGAACCGCCAGACTCCGTCACCGTTGCCGCCAGGGCCGGTTCCCGTCACCTGCGCCTCTGCGTAGGGGCTGATGTAGCCGTAGGAGAGCGTGGCGGAGGCCACGCCGTTTCCGCCGCTGAGGCCGTCGCTGATGGCAGCCGTCACCGTGAGCGACTGGTCAGTGGTGATGCTGACGGGGAAGGTAGGCGTGATGATGGTGGGGCCTGCGGTGTCCGTATCAAGGCGGACTTCCGTCTGTTGCGTGCTCGCGGGACCATAGTTGCCGGACACGTCGCGGGCGCGGACGCTGATGGTGTAGGTGCCGGTGGAGGGCACGGTCCACTCGTACTCCCACGCTGTCGTGCCTTCGGCCGTATCCCACAGCAGCCCGCCGGCCTTTATCTCCACCTCGTCCACGCCGGAGCCGTTGTCCTGCGCCGTGCCGCGCAGGACGAAGGTATTTTCAGTGATCCACAGCGGGTCAGTCACGTTGGTGATCGTCGCCGTGGGCGAGATCAGGTCGAGCGTGAAGGTGATGCTGGCCGCCGCGCTGACGTTGTTCACCCTGTCTGCCGCGCGGGCGTAGAGCGTGTGGCCGCTGAGGTGCGAGCCGGTCACGTCCCAGGTGTACGACCAGCCCGACTCTCCGCTGGCCTCCACCCAGGAGCCGTCGTCAATCTTGACCTCCACGCTCGCCACCCCGGCCAGATCGTCGAAGGCGGAGCCGGAGAAAGTGTGCTGCCCCGCGCCGACCCACCGCTGCCCTGACTCTTGCTGAACAGCACGGAGCAACAATGGCGGCGGCCCGATCCCTCCCGTCCAACCGAGCGCTACCTCCGGCGGCTCCCTGTCCAGGTAGACCACCGCCGTCGCCAGGTTGTCGCCGCGCGTCTGGTCGGTGGCCTCGCCGATGTCGGCGGTGACCGTCAGCGGGAGGGTCTGGGTAGGCGGCGTGCCCCCCAGGATGACGTTGGCAGTCATCGTGATCGTGCCCGTCATCCCCCCCAGGACGTAATCGGGCAGCCTGACCGAGACCCACGACGTGCCATCGGGATTGGAGCCGCCGTCGGCAAAGGCACACTGATCGCCAATGCCTGGCAGACAGTCACCCCTGAACTCGGCACCAACTAGCAAGCTGTGCAGCGTGTAGGTGACAAGCCCGTTGGTGGCCGAGATGACGTGGTCGTTGCGGTAGAGGGCCACGTAGGTGACGACCTCCGTGCCGGTCACAGGGAACTGGGGCCGCGCTTCCAGCTCCACCGCAAAGGCGTTGGCACGCGGCTGGTCCTCGTTGGGACTCGCGTTGTCATTCGCCACCTGGAGGGCGTACTCTTCCGACCAGTCGTCGTCCAGCAGGTTGGTGGTGGGGAAGACGGACCAGACGTCGCCGCTGTGTTCCTCCTGGGCAAAGGCGACCAGCTTGACCAACCCTGTGTCGTTGAGATCGGCGCGGGCGATGCGCAGCTCGGCCCCCTCGCTGCTGGCAACGAAGGTGGTGTTGACCGAGGTGGTACCGGTCATCCACTGGCTATCAGTGTACACCCACCAGCCACCCACCCCCTCACTCTCGACGACGAAGGCATAGTCGGCCAAAAAGTTGGAGGGCAGCGCGTGCGTGCCGCTGTAGTTGAGCGTCGTCGTCGTTCCCCCGGCGGGGCTATCCAGGTAGAAGAACAGGTCTCCCTGGGCGCTGGGGGCCATACCGTACCAGGCCAGGAGCAGGGCATCCTGCTCCCAGGTGGCGAACAGGTGCTGCAAATCGAAACCCTTGTCATAGTACGGGCGGACGTCGGCGTCCAGCAACTCGCTATCGGCGATCCACTCTTCGCCGTTGACGTCGTTATCGCTCCAGGAGATGGAGCCGTCCACGTCGGCAGAGCTCCAGGTGAGATCGTCGTCGTAGAGGAAGGGGCCATAGTGGACGATGGTAGACCAGTTACCGGCGTAATCCTGGGCCTGGACGTGCGCCCAGCGTCGGTGGCCGTCGGAGGCGGTGTGGCTGCTGGTGGTGCCGCCCGTCAGACCGCTGCCGTTGGGCTCGCTATCGGGCTGCTCACTCCACAGGACGTCGTATTGGGTGATACCGCTGCCGTCGTGAGCGCCGGTGTAGGTGACGACCAGGGACGGCGAGCTGATGTTGTGCCAGTAATCGGTGGCCAGGTTGCTGGTCCAGGTGACCGGCGCGTAGGGGGTGACGTTGTCCACCCAGGTGGGTTGCCAGAGTCCGTTGGAGGGCAGCGTGGCGGAGGTGACGTTACCAGCCCAGTCCAGCGCCCGCGCCCGCAGCGTGTAGGAGACGTAATCCACCATGCCGACCGTCCAGGTGTAGGTCCAGGTATCGCTGACGACCGTGGCCGGCTGCCAGGTCTGGCCGGTATCGGTCTGCACCTCGACGGTGGCCACGCCAGCTCCGATGCCGTCGCCCACCGTGCCACTGATGACAATGTCGGCGGCGGTGGTGATGACGTTGTTCGCGCCGACGATGTTGGCCGGCCAGTCGCTGGGCACGCTCAGGCCCGGCCCGGTGTTATCCACGGTGACGGTGATGAACTGGGTCTGGGTGACGAACTGCTCGGTGCCGAGGTCGTTCCAGGCGTGGACGGCCATAGCCCAGGGATGCTCGTCCACTATCCCCCCGGTCGTCCAGGTGTAGGCCCAGGTGGCCTGGGTGCCGGTGACGACCTCGGCGTACTGGTCGTAGGTAAAGCCGCCGTCGAAGGAGAGGGCGACGGTGATGACCGGCGAGGCGGAAGCACTGGCGGCGGAGCCGGTGATGACGTAGGGGGTGGTGATGACGTCGCCGTCGCTCAGGTTCGCAAAGACGGCCACCGGCCCGCTCCGGTCCACGGTGACGGTGATGGAGTGAGCGGCCTCGACGTGGCCGACCTGGTCGGTGGCGCGGACGGTGAGGGTGTAGGCCCCGTCGCCGCCGGGCGTCCAGGGGAACCACCACTCGCACCAGGAACAGGGGATATCGCCGAGGATGGCCTCGCTCCAGTTGGATCCACCGTCGTCGGAGAGCTCGACCTTGACCGCGCCGGTGCCGGCCCCGTCGTCCACCGTGCCCTCGACGAGCAGTACCGGCTCGTTGACGGTCTGGCCGTTGGAGAGGGAGGTGATGGTGGAGGTGGGCGGGTTGATGTCGGCGTAGAGGTAGGTGACGGGGCCATTTCCCATGTCGTTGCCGGCCCGATCCACGGCCCGCACCGTCAAGCTGTAGATGTCGTCCGGGCCGGAGAGGTTCCAGGTGTAGACCCAGGTGGTGGAGACCGCGCCCTGCGTGCCCAACGTCGCCTCCTCCCAAGCGCCGCCGTCGGAGAGATAGACGTTGGCTACGCCGGCCCGGTCGGCTTCAGGCCAACGGCCACCAACCGGCCAGGGGTCTGTCGTGCTGCCAGTGATGATGGCCGGCGTGGTGGTGATGACCGGCGACTCGTAGGGTGGGTAGCCGTCGGGAAAGTCGTAGGCCTCGTCGAACCAGGCGCCGGGCGGGGTGCTATCCAGCGTGATGGTGATGGGGGCGGTATGGTCGGACCAGTTGCCGGCCCGGTCCACCGCCCGCGTGTGCAGGACGTAGGGGCCTTCGTAGCGCGAGGGGTAAAAGTACACTCGGCGGCTCCAGTCGGCCGCGCCGGTGACGGTGATGGGGTCCCAGGCGTCCACGTAAATCTCGACGTAGTCCACCCCGGCCAGGTTATCGTCGGAGGTGCCGGTGATGGTGATGAAGGGGGTCGGGACGGCCACGCCCCAGGCGTCGGTGATGGTCTCCATAGGAGGCAAGATGGCTTCTCCATCGGTCGGGTCATCGAGCGTGACGGTCGGCGGGGTGCTATCCACGGTGACGGTCGCCCACTCGTCGGGACTCTCCATCCAGTCCACCTGGTCGGTGGCGCGGCTGCGGACAGTGTAGACGCCGTCGGTCGTGGGCAGCGCCCAGGCATAGTGCCAGTTATCGCTGCCGGTGGCGTCCTCCCACGAGGAGCCGCCGTCGGTGCTGACCTCGACCAGCTCGACGCGGGTGGTGGGGTCGGCGGCCAGCCCCTGCACCGTGGGCGTGGCTACCACGTTGCGGCTCAGGTAGGCGCCGGTCTGGGGGGATTCGACCGTCGAGGTCGGCACGTCCATGTCAATCACAGTCGCATAGCGGCTTTCCGTCTGGTACGCTTCGCCGCCGTAGGATCCGGCGATCTCGGCCACGTTGGTAAAGCGGCCGGAGACGGAGATGCTGGGATCCACCTGGGCGGTCACGGTGACGACGACCCCCTGGCCCCGTCCCATCGAACTCATCGCCCACGCCAGCGGGTCGCTGCCGGTCTGAGTGAGATCGCCCTCGCTGACGGTGTTCACGCCCACCAGCTCGTCTGGCACGTGGTCGGTGATGACGCCGCCACTGAAGAGAGTGGCGGTGCGGTTGGAGTAGACCAGCGTGTAGGTGATGTGCCATCCGGCCCGCACCGGCCCAAAGGGGTCAGCCTCCTTGCGGACGGCGACGGGGTCCAGGCCGTTGGGATTGGTGGACTGATCCTTCTCGTCGCTATCCAGCAGGCCATCGTCGTCGGCGTCGCTGGCGACGGGGTCGGGCCAGGCGCGGTAGTCGGTCGAGTCCACCTCAAAGGTCCACGCGCCGGTGACCTGGCCTCCCTCCCAGCGCACCCACTCCTGGCCGTCGGGCAGGCCGTCAAAGTCGGTATCCGGCTTGGTAGGGTTGGTACGGTAGCGCAGCTCCAGCCGGTCGTTCAGGCCGTCGCCGTCGGTATCGGCCGATTGGGGATCGGTGCCTCGGCGGACCTCGTAGCTGTCGGAGAGCAGGTCGCCGTCACAGTCCCAGTTTTCGGGGCAGGGGTCCTCGTAGTAGTCCAGGCCGTCGTTGTCCTCGTCAGAGCCGGAGAGCCAGTTCACGACGTCCCACGCCAGCAGATCGTCGAGGGTATCCGGCAGCACGTCGAAATACATCCAGCCCAGGTCGGCCACGACGCGCCCCTCCTCCCAGCGGTCGGCGCACTCCCAATGGGGCCAGGGGAGAAACTTGCGGATGCACTCTTTGTAGGCCAGGATATAGTCCACGTTGGTCGCCAGCGGGACGGGCACGTCGTCGCCCGGCTGGAGGAAGGTAATTTTGAACCACTCGTCCTCGACGCACACCTTGTTGGAGCCTTGCATCTGGCAATCGGAGGGACCGTAGGGGTTGCGGCGGGTGTCGTAGAGGGTGCCCACGTAATCGTCGTAGTAGGTGTCGCTGATGATGAGTTGCAGGGCCAGCCGGCTGTGCTCTATCTGCCGACTGCTACCCTCGCTGGTCTTGTGCACGGTGGTGGTGATCGGCACGCTGAGCTCCAGCGTATTCCCTTCGACCATGCCCCGGTCGCCATAGTACAGCGTGTTGGAAAAGTCGCCAAAGACGATGGCGTCATGTTCGGGGATCTCGGTACACCACTCTACTTTGGTCAGGAAATCGGTGATCGCCTTGGCGACGGCGTCGCCGATGCCGAAGAAAAAGTCCAGCAGCAGGTAGATGGCGACGATCAGCGGGCCGATGACGGGGATGAACATGAGGGCAAATAGAACGATGGCGATGACGGTGTAGACGACGGCCAGGACGTAGGCGTAGACGAAGGCGACGCCACTCCAGCCGGCCGCGTCGGCCATCATGTAGAACATGTACCAGATCATGATCAACTCTATGACCAGGCCCACGACGGCCAGTATCTTGGCCGCCTTGCTCATGGCCATGGCGGATTTCATCGCCGACCACGTGCCCTCCGCCGCGCCCTTGACCGCCTTGTAGGTATCATAGATTTTCTTGGCCGTGTCAACGACCTTGTAGATCGCCCCTGCCATATCGAGATAGTAACCGATTTCCTCGTCTTGCCACCACAGGGAGTTCATGATCTTGAGGAAGAGGAAAATGCTCCCGGCGACGAGCTTGCCGCCCGCCTTGAGTCGGCTCCAGGTGCCCACCTCCTTGGTCAAGCCTTCTGCCGTCTTTTTGGTGCCAAAGGCGAACTTGACGTACTCCTTGTAGGCCGTCTTGATCTGCTTGAGTTGCTTGGCGGCCTTGGTGACGTCCCGAACGTCCCTGATGACTTCGTAGAACGTGTCGCCGCTGAGGTCGGGTTTTTCGTAGGGAACCTTGACCTCGCCGATCTGCACCACCTGTGAGACCCCATTCGACCAGGCCAGGAGCATGGCGCGCCAGAGGGCCAGGTCGGTGGGGTCGCTGTCGGGGTCGTCGGCCCAGTCGGCGGTCATTGCCAGTATCTCGGTGACGGGAACAGTCTCGTCGGTGGTGGAGTTGAACCAGGCCAGCCGCATGGAGCGCACGGTGACCGCAGGCTCATCAACCATAGAGAGATCAAGCGTCGCATCGTCAAAGGTGACGGTCTCTGTGTGCACCTCGCCCAGGTTTATGCCCCGGCTGACGTCCTCGACGGCGATGACGAGCGTGGCGGTGACGCCGTCGGCGAGGGTGTCGAGCACCTGCTTGGTCTGCGTCATGGTCACGTAGGCCAGCAGTTCGTCGGGGTGGGAGGCGGTGGAGGTGACCATCTGGGTGGTGGTCAGCCTCCAGGAATCGAGCAGGTCGGGGACGTCGTCCAGCGTGACGTCGGCATCCAGCATCCAGGTGCTGGCCAGGCCGGGGAAGGCGTAGTAGGGATCGCCCAGCCCTTCGGGGTTCTCCTCGTCCCACAGAAGCGCGCCCCGGCTGCCGCCGTTCTCCTCGACCTCGAAGCCGGTGACGAGGAAATCGTCATAGTAGCGAGCGACGATGGTGTTAGTGGAGTCGCCGCACGTCAGGTAGTACTCGTCCTCGACGCTATCCACGGTGGCGCGCACCAGCCAGACCAGCCGCACGTCGCCACCGACCTGGGGAATCTCACCCGTGCCGGGGGAGAAAGAGTCGGTCTCGGCGGGGTAAAAGATGCGGGCGCTAAAGGCCACCGCCCGTCCCCCATCCTCCACCAGGCTGAGAGGGACGTACATAGAGCCATCGGCGCGCACCTGCATGCCATAGTTGGAGATGGAGCCGGAGGGGGGCGTCTGGTCGGGTGAGGGAGCGGTCACCTCCAGCATCGGAATGAGGGTAATGTCGTCCTGGCTGCCGTCGCAGTCCTGGATGTTGCCGGACCAGTCGCTGGGCCAGTTGAAGGCGTGGTACATGAGCCGCAGGTGATCGGCGTTGGTCGGGCGGATCTGAACGTCAACGTAGAGCGGGCCAGGGTCGTCTGGCAGCCGGACGTGGTAGTTGAACGGGTCCTCACCGGTGTAGCTGTTGGAGCGGACGAAGGGAGAGAGGTCAAAGTCGTCGGGCACGCCGTCGCCGTCGTTGTCCTCGTCCCAGGCATTGGGGGTGGAGTCACCGTCGGTATCCACGCTGTCCGGGTCCGAGGGCAAACTCTCGGCGCTGTAGGGATTCACTTCCAAGAGGTCTGACATGCCGTCCAGGTTGGTGTCGCCGGAGAGGGGATTGAGGTCGTGCTCAATCTCGTAATCGTCGGTCAGACCATCGCCGTCGGTATCGTCGCTGTTGTAATCGGTGCCCAGGGCGCGTTCGCACTCGTCGGGCAGACCGTCGCCGTCGCTGTCGGGGTTGCTTTCGGAGACGGTGCAACTGACGGAAGCAGAGGAACCGGGGAGCAGATGAGCAGAGGAGCGGGGGACGATCTCCTCTAGAGCGGCAGCGTAGTCGGCGGGGGTGAGATCCCCGGCGAACATCGCTTCTTCCAGTGAGGGCGGGCCGGTGTAGAGGTCGGCGCGGCGAGCGGCGTAGGCTTCGATGGCCTGGGCATGGGCGACGCCTTGCAGCGGCGGCGTCAGGACGAGCGATCCGCTCACAAAGAGAGCCAGGAGCAGGTAGGCTCGCTTCTGGCCCAGGCGGAAGATCCCGGCCACGAGGAGCATGGAGAGCAAGATAACCACTGAAGGGCTGTCGGTGCGTGGGGAGAGGGACGCTGGAGATTGGAGACTCGAGGTCTGGGATTTGGGGTTTGACGCCGGTGATTCGATGGGAGGGAGATCGGCCCCAAAGTCGGAGTAGGCTACGTCCAGGTTCTGGTGTAGGGAGCTGCCGTCTCCCAGGTCAGGGAATTCCAGGTCGAGCGTCTGGCGGACGGGGTAGCCGGAGACCGGGTCAATCCACAGCTCGCCGGCGCCGCGCGCGGAGCGGAGAGCGGGGGGCAGCCGTACCTCGACCTCCTGCGGCAATTCGTCGCGGAGTTGCTCGTCGAGCATGCGCTGCCAGTAGGCAGCGAGCCTGGGCCCCTCCACCTGAAAGCCGTAGACCTCCAGGCTCCCCTCGCGCCGCAGGAAGGTCGGGTTGTCCGCTACTTCCAGGAGGGCGAGGGTACCGGCGGTGAAGCCCGAGAGCCCAAGCTGGTCGGTTTCCACCTGCTGCCACTTCCCCTCGACGTAAACCCAGACCTGGTCGCCGACGACGATCAGATCAAGCGCGCCTTCGCCCGTGGCGACGCTGCCGCCGCCAGCCCAGGCGCGGGCGCGGCTTCGGTCTGGCAGGAGCGCCTTTCCCTCGACGTGGACCGATTGGTGTTCGTCGGGTGAGTCGACCGCTTTCTGCGTGCGTTCGGTGTCGGCGACGTAGCGGTAGGTGCCGGCGGCACGGGCTTTTTCCAGCGCGGCCTGCACCGGGTCGTCGGCGGCCAGCGTGAGGTGATCGCCAAGCGCGGCCACGAGCAAGGCGACGGACGCCAGGGCGACGACCGCCGTCGAGGCGACGCGGATGAACCGGGAACACCTGGTCTTCATTCTCGCAACCTCCTGCCTTACCAAACTGGCAAAAAACTTCACACGCTCACAGATAAGCCTAGATTTCGCACTCCGCTAGCAGCTAAATCAGGCCAGTCGTCCTGAGTGCCGCGAAGCGGCGTATCGAAGGGCGACGGGCCGCTAAATCGCCCCTTCGATACGGCCTTCGGCCTACTCAGGATGCGATTTGGCTATGATCTGTACAATCACTGTTACGATATAAGTATAGCAAAAAAATGCATCTGTGCGCTTTCAATTTGATTTCAATTTCATTTCAAGAAGATTTCAAGCGCCCTGTTAACCCATTGACACCTCACCGCCACGTGCTACAATATATTCCTATCATCAATCAGAGGATGACGTATGAACATACCTGAGCGCTACATCTATCTGGATCACTCCGCCACCACTCCCGTGGACCCACGGGTGGTCGAGGCAATGGCCCCATACTGGAGCGAAATCTTCAGCAACAGCGAGTCGTCCCACATCCTCGGCCAGGCAGCCGCGAGCGCTTTGGAACAGGCCCGCCAGACCGTCGCCGACGTGCTGCGATGCCGTCCCGCCGAGATCGTCTTCACCGGCTCCGGTACCGAGGCGGATAACCTGGCGCTGCGGGGCGCGGCCTGGGCCGCCCGGCAGAGCGGGCGTGGCAATCACATCGTCACCACTCCCATCGAGCACCACGCCGTAGGGCGCACGGCGGATCAGTTGCGCGACCTGTTCGGTTTCGAGGTCACGCGGGTGGAGGTGGACGAGTACGGGCGCGTGGACCCGGACGAGGTGGCGGCGGCGATCCGGTCCGACACCATCCTGGTAAGTGTGATGATGGCCAACAACGAGGTCGGCACGGTGCAGCCAATGGTCAGGATCGGGCGCATCTGCCGCGAGCGAGGCGTGCTTTTCCATACTGACGCGGTGCAGGCCGCAGGGAGGCTCCCGCTGGAAGTAGACGATATGAACGTGGATCTGCTGGCCCTCTCGGCCCACAAATTCTACGGCCCCAAGGGAGTCGGGCTGCTTTACGTGCGGCGCGACACCCCCCTGCTGCCGGCTATCACCGGCGGCGGGCACGAGCGCGGGCGGCGTCCGGGTACAGTCAACGTCGCCGGAGCAGTGGGGCTGGCGACCGCGCTGCGGCTGGCAGAGGAGGAGCGGATGGCCGAGGCGACCCGCCTGCGCCACCTGCGCGACCGGCTCATCGAGGGTGTGCTGACCTCTATCCCGGAGAGCCGCCTGACCGGCCATCCCACGCACCGCCTGCCTCACCACGCCAGCTTCGCCTTCCGCGATGTTGAGGGGGAATCGGTGGTGTTGAACCTCGATCTGGAAGGCATCGCCGCCAGTTCCGGCGCGGCCTGCGCCGAGGGGGAGCCGGAACCGTCCTTCGTGCTGGCAGCGATGGGGCTTCCGCCGGAATGGAGCCTCGGCAGTCTGCGCCTCACCCTGGGCCGCGCCAACGACGAGGACGACGTAGTGCGCGTGCTGGAGGTACTGCCGGGTATCGTCGAGCGACTGCGAGGGGGCGAGTGAGCGAGTGTGAGCGGATGGGCAAGAGACGGTCTTCCTCACAGGTTATAGTTGCCCTCAGCGGCGGCGTGGATAGCGGGGTCGCCGCCGCGCTCCTGGTCGAGCAGGGATACGAGGTCACTGGCGCGATGCTGCGGCTTTGGGCCGAGCCCGGGCCGGACGAGGCTCGCGTCAACCGCTGCTGCACGCCCGAGGCGGCCCACCGTGCCCAACAGGTCGCCGACCAGCTTGGCATCCCCTTCTCGCTCGTAGACGTCGAGGCCGAGTTCAAGGCCCAGGTGGTGGATTACTTCGTCGCCGAGTACGGTGCCGGTCGCACCCCCAACCCGTGCATCCCCTGCAACCGCACCATTCGCTTCGGCCTGCTTCTGGACCAGGCGCTGGCGTTGGGGGCCACACACATCGCCACGGGTCATTACGCCCGCGTGCAGCGCGTCAAAGATCGCTACCAGCTCCTTCGCGGGCGGGATCCCAAGAAGGATCAATCCTACTTCCTGCACGTGCTGACCCAGGAGCAACTGGCCCACGTCCTGTTTCCACTGGGCGACCTGACCAAAGAGGAGGTGCGCGAAATCGCCCGCCAGCGCGGCCTGCCCGTGGCGGAGCAGCCAGAGAGCCAAGACGTCTGCTTTCTGGCCGACGGCGACTACCGCCGTTTCCTGGCCCAGCAGGCTCCCCACCTGTTCCGGCCCGGCCCCATCCGGGATACTTCCGGGCGCGTGCTGGGTCGGCATCAGGGATTGCCCGGCTACACCATCGGGCAGCGCAAAGGGCTGGGGCTCGCAGGGGCAGAGCCGCTGTACGTGCTGGCGATTGAGCCTGATGAGAGCGCGCTCGTCGTCGGGACGGTCGAGGAACTGGGGCGGGACGAGTGTACCGTCGAGGAGATGCACTACGTCAGCGGGGAGACGCCCACAGCTCCTTTCCGTGCCACGGCGCAGATCCGCTATCGGGCGCGACCAACCGGCGTCACGGTGACTTCACTGCCGCACAAAAAAGCCCACGTTCGCTTTGACTTGTCCCAGCGCGACATCACACCGGGGCAGTTTCTGGTGCTCTACGACGGAGAAGCCGTGTTGGGAGGTGGGGTTATTTGTAAGGCCCAGAAATCTATGCTATAATTTAACTGGACAGCCTTTGAGCACAGATGTCACAGAAGAGCGAACTCTCGGCGATGGGCATAACCTATCTCGAAGGGGTGGTAACCGGCCCCACCGGCAAGCAGGCGACGGTGCGCTTTCTGGTAGACAGCGGAACGACTTACACTCTGCTGCCCTATGAGGACTGGCAGGCGATAGATCTGGTGCCGAAGCGGTCTGTGACTTTCGCCCTGGCCGATGGCACAACCATCGAGCGCCAGGTGTCTGAATGCCACATCGTGCTGACGCATGGGGAAGGTCATACGCCAGTAATCCTGGGAGAGGTTGGTGACCAGCCGCTCCTGGGCATTGTCACGCTGGAGATTCTCGGCTTGGTGCTGAACCCCTTCACTCGTACCCTCCAGCCGATGCGGATGCTGCTTGCCTGAAGTGTCCGGTGGCAAGCGACATAACGATCTTGATGGACGCACAACCTCATCCTACATCTGCGACAGAATCGCCGCCGCCGGAGGGGGAGACTCTCACGGTCGTCGAACCGCCTGCCAAACCGTCGGCCGCGGAACTGCGGGCGCGGCGGCTGCTCATCACAGGGCTGGTCGTGGCTGGCCTGTTCTTGCTGGGCCTGATCGTGCTGCTGGTGTTCCTTTCCGTAGACGCATATCAGGCCGCGTATACTGGCGCAGGCCCAAGCCCAGGATCGGTCGTGGTGGGGTTGCTTCGGGACGCCGCCATCATATTCGTCGCCTTCGAAACGCTGATCATCGGCCTGCTTCTGATCATCCTGATGCTGCAGGTGCACTCGCTGGTCGTGCTGCTGCGAGACGAGATCAAGCCGATGTTGGAGGCAGTTAACGAGACGCTGGCAACGGTGCGCGGGACGACCCAGTTCGTCAGCCACAACGTCGTCTCACCGGTGGTGAAGTGGTCCGGCTACCTGGCCGGGTTGCGGCGCATTGTGCGCGAAATCAGCGGGCTGCGTGAGAGCGAAGAATAGGGTAAGGTAATAATAAGATGGGACTGATCCGAAAACGACTGGAGGTCGGCGGGGGGTTGGGCAAGCGAGAGTGCGATGTTCTCTTTGACACCGGCGCGGCCGCCTGCTTTATTCGGGAGGATGTGGCACAATCACTCAATCCCTTGCTGCCGGCGTTGACCCCCCTGACCTTCGCGTTGGGCGATGAGACACGCATCAAGGCAGAGTATATCACCGGCCTCCAGGTAAGTTTGGACGACCACTGGCTGTACCATAGTTTTCTGGTCGTGCCCCGACTGCCGGTGGAGGTGATCATCGGGGCGGATTTTCTGCAGCGCTGGAAGATCGGCCTCGACCCGGTGACGGAGGAATTCATCATTGACGAGAAGGCGCTGGAATTGCTGCTGGTTTAGGGAAAGTGGGTGACCAAGAAGATTCTGTTAGTATGAACAACCGAGGAGGTATATCATGAGCAACAATAGCGGTGGTGAGATTGGGGCCTTCTTTGCTGGCTTCCTGGTAGGTGGGCTTGTAGGGGCGGCAGCCGCCCTCCTCCTGGCTCCACAGTCCGGAGAGGAGACCCGTGCTCAAATTCGGCAGCGGGGCATCGAACTGCAGGGTAAGGCGGAGGATACTCTGGCCGAAGCCCGTGCCAAGGCCGAGGCCGTGGCCGCCGACATCAAGCGCCGCGCCGAGGAGCTCCAGGTCCAGAGCAAGGTCATCCTGGAGGAAGGCCAGAAGCAATTGACCGAGGCGGTTGAGGAGACGAAGAAAGCGGCGGCTGCCGCGGTGAGCAAGGAAGAGCCTAAAGCCGCCAAGAAAGCTGCCAAGGCGTAACAAATGTGAAGCGTGAAACGTGAGAGTGACTCCGGCACTTCATCACGTTTCACGCCAGGTCAGACAATCAATCCGGGTGCAATAGCATTCTTTCCCCAATAGTCGCATCACGCTCTGGCTACGTACCGCCATGCCTGCGGGAGATGGGCCAGCACGTCTCCCGCAACCATCCCCGCTGCCCCCAGCTCCATTCGCGCCAGTTCTCCCGCCAGTCCATGCATGTAGGCTCCGGCCGCGGCCGCCTCGAACGCACCCAATCCCTGCGCACGTAGGGCCACGATTGTCCCTGCCAGTACGTCTCCGGTGCCAGCCGTAGCGAGTCCAGGGTTGGCGAAAGGTTCGATTCCGATTCGACCGTCGGGCGCAGCCACGACGGTATACGCGCCCTTGAGCACGACCACCTGGCCCCAGGCAGCGGCCTGCGACTGCGCCACCCCCACCCGGTCGGCTTGCACGTCACCGGTGGTGCTTCCCATCAGCCGCGCCATCTCGCCGGGATGTGGGGTCAGAATGCTCCCAGAGGGCAGTCGCTTGGGCCAATCCTCCATCCCGGCCAGGATGTTCAATCCATCGGCGTCCATCACCAGAGGAGGCAACGCGGGCGGTGGGCCCTCGCTCTCCCCGGTGCCCACGAAGCCTAGACGTCTCCGTCCCCCTTCACCACCCAGCAGCGCCTCCACGAAGGCCACCGTCTCCCGTTCGTGAGTCAGGCCTGGCCCCAGCAGGAGCGCCTCATACCCTTCCAACCGCTCGGTCAGGATGTCGGCAGCCTTGGTGGCGATAACCCCAAGTTCGTGGGGTAGCAGGAGATAGGTCGCCTCGGCCAGCCGGGCCGCAACCGCGGCGTGGATAGCCGCAGGCAGTGCCAGGGTGACCAGCCCGGCCCCGGCCCTGATCGCCGCTGCTCCCGCTAGATAGGCCGCGCCGGTGTAGTTAAGCGAGCCAGCGACGATCAGCGCCTTGCCGAAGATGCCCTTGTGAGCGTCTGGCGGACGCGGCGGAAGCCACTCCCGCAGCATCTCTGACGTGACGACCTCCAGCGGTACGTCGGCGGCTAGCGCCGGGTCGGTGCCGATGTCAGCGATGACCAGCTCACCCAGGGAGCCTGCACCGGGAAAGCGGAAGTGCCCCAGTTTGGGGTAGGCAAAGGTCACCGTGAGGTCGGCCGAAATCGTCACCTCATCCAGTGCACCGCTGTCGTACTCAAGGCCGGTAGGCCCGTCCACGGCCACGACGAACGGCCTCCCCACCTGCTCCCCCTTCATCCCCCCCATTGGGCAGGAAAGAGGGGGGGAGGTGGCAACCAGTGAAGTCAACGGCTCGCGAGGAGCCTGCCTGCGCGCTGCCAGCACCTGCCCAACCAGAGTGAGCATCTTGGCCAATGCGCCCCGCACCGGGAGGCGCGTTCCGGTGCCTAACAGGGCGTCCACTAACACGTCGGTCTCGCGCACCAGGCGCTGGAGTTTGCGCCACTTCTTGTCTCCATCGGCAAGCACGACGGCTAGTCCTCGTTCCTGCACCAGGCGGAAGTTCTCGTCTTCGGCAGGGTTGCGGAGCTTGAGCAGGTAGCACACCGTGCGAGCACCGGCCTCGGCCAGATAGCGTGCCGCCACCAACCCGTCACCGCCGTTGTTGCCCGGCCCCACCAACACCAAAACCCGCCTGTCCCGCACGTCCCGTCTCGCGATGATGGCATCGGCCACCGCCTTCCCGGCCTGCTCCATCATCGCTGCATAGGAATGACCCGCCGTGTCCGAAGCCGCCTCAATGCGGCGCATCTGATCCACGGTGACGACCTTCATAATTTCCTCCGGGTTATGCGTGTGATCAGCCATGCCAGCAAATTGGTCGGCCCTATGCCTAACTCTCGATACCACGCCAGCGTCGCCCGCGCACCCTCCTCGAACGACGTGGGGGCAAATCCTAACTCGCGCTGAGCCTTCTCACTGGACACCTCCCAGTCGTAGAAGACGTAGAGGGCGAGGTTAAGGGGATAGTAAGGCTCCCGCCCGGTGTAGCGCGAGAGCTGCGTCCATACCCGCGCCAGCGCGAGCATCGCCTCGGTGGGTGCATTGATTCGCTGGATACGATACCCCAGCAGGTGGTCCACTACGTTATTGATCTCCCGATGGCTCAGGCTGCGTCCACTGACGTTATATACCTCACCCAACCGCCCCCGCTTCAGCGCTAGGTCAATGGACTGGGCCACATCTCGGATGTAAACAGGAAAAGTGATGTGCCGGCCTCTGCACACCTGCACCGGGAGTCCTTTCAACGGATCCTCGAAAAACAGCCGGTTGAAAGCATAGCGGCCGCCCGGCCCATAGAACGCCCCAGGCCGAAGGACAAGCGCGGGCAGCCCATGCTCCTGGTGATAACGCAGCGTCAGCCTCTCAGCCTCCAGTTTGCTGCGCTGATAGTTGTCCCAAGGGGTAGGGGGATACATCTCGTCTATCACCACGCGGGCGCGGGGCGCACCGATGACGGCAACGGTGGAGATATAGACAAATCGCTCCACGCCAGCCCGCTGTGCCGCCTCCAGCGCATTCCTCGTGCCATCCAGGTTGACGGCAAAAAAGTCCTCGCGCCGCCCCCAGAAGCGAAACTTGCCCGCAGCGTGCACCACTGCCTGGCAACCTTCAGTCGCTGCACGGACTGCCGCATGGTCACGGACGTCACCCCAGGCCAACTCCACCCCTAGCGGGCGCAAGAACTCCCAGGCGCTGGAGGGGCGCACGAGTGCCCGCAGCCGATACCCACGCTCAATAAGATAGGGGCACAGCGTGTGCCCCAGGAAACCAGTCGCACCGGTAATGAGTACAGGTGCGCTCATCGGCGCAGCTTGGGCATGGCCTCAACCACTCCGCCCCCTTCGCTCATCGCCCTCCCTTGCAGCGGTTCGTATGTCACACGCCCCAGGCAGAACTCGAATCTGCAGCCCTCGGATTAGAAGTCCGATGCTCTGTCCAATTGAGCTACTGGGGCATAGCGATAGTATTCTAACCGAATGACACACCCCTGTCAAGCATCGGGGCTATGCAGTTTCCTCGCCGCTAATCATAGTGGTAAATGGCAACGCCGCGACGACCGTCGCGGCGCAAGCACATGGGCCAACTCCCGGTCAGTCTCTCTGCGCCGGCCGGATGCCCTTATAAACCTGCCGTCCCGACAACGTGCGCAGAATCTTCTCTGGGGGATGGCCGATGATGCTACTCAATTCCCGGCAGCTTAAAGGCGCATTGCCATTCGCCAGGAATACGCGGAAAACTGTATCTATCAACGACAGGTTTTCATTGATGTAATCGGGCTGCTTGCTGCAATGGACCTCCAACACGTGCCGCAGTCCATCCACCTGTCTGACTTCACCCGTCTTCTCATCCACCCAGTCAATCTCCTCCATATCGAAATGTTCGCCGAAAACAGCCCGATGTTCCGGGCAGAGATGAGCTCGCAACTCCACACCGACATGCAACCCTTTCCGTTCCCACCAACCATAGTCAATGTGAAACGGTGTGTCAGGCATGGGCTTGACCAGCGTTGGTAGTGAAGGAGGGACAATCGCTTCACTCATTGACAGACCTACACTCCATCAAGACTCGTGCGTAAGACCCAGTAATTGTCGCCCACTGGTGCATAGTGCCCACTGACGACCAGTTCTGCCAACATTGGCCCAGGCAGCGTGCGCCTCACGACGTTGACCGCGCTGTAGAGAGTAGCCGCGTGAACAGTGCCCTGGGGACTCAATTTGGCCAGTTCAGGGAATATCTCGGCAACCAACTGGCTCAGCGAAAGCCCCTGCTCGTGTACACGAGCCCATACCCCTTCCATTGTTGCGGAATCTTCCTCTATCACAATCATCAACTCGTCGTACTCACAAGCGATGAGTTGCTTACGCATCTCAAAGGTAAGCCTTCCTTCTACCGCCAACGCGACTCGTATCCATTCCCGTCTGGGGCGGCGGCTGCGTCGCCGGATCACAACCGTTCCCGGCTCCTCACCGCGCTCCAGCTCAAGGTAGGCCCCGACCAGCACATCGGATTCCTTGTACCACTCCTTCAGGCCATAAACGTAGCGCTTCTCACGCACGACCCAGCCTGGCATCTTCTCACCTGTCTCGCCATCCACGAAGGTAAAGCGAATACGGTGCGTACGGCCAGTAGGGAACGCGGGCGCCAACCGGCTTGAAAGAGGCAGCGTGCCAGACTTCCAATGAGGATAGGTCAACACGACGATTGCTGGCTCGGATACCTCGCTAGGAATGTCCAGGTTCGACCATTCGTCGGCCAGTTCCTGCTCTAATGCCAACATCTCACTGGTCAGCAACGCGGGATCGTACTCCAGAGGTTGATACTGCAGGTGTACAGGAACGGATTGTACTTCTTCCGGTTCCAGCCGGCGGAGGAACCAGAGCACCTCACCCGCCGGCCCGACTTCGTCGAACCGCTCATCCTCTTGAAGGGCATAATTCAGTGAGAAGATGCGTAGCTGAGGGGTGATCTCCTCCGGCAATTCCAGATCGCCCAACAGTGCTTCTGTTGGCAATGGTCCCCCCCCCGCCATATCGAGCACAGCCTCCGCCAGGTTCAGATGGCCAACGTGCACTTCCACCAACAGGTCCTTGGGAAACCACTTGCCAGCCAGGCGGATGAAATCAGGCTCAGATTCGAGATGCTTCTCCAACACCTCCCCAACCTGCGAGCCGTACAGCGCGGCCAGTTCCTCTGGAGAAATCAGGTCAGCGCCCCCCGCTGCGCCGGCTTGCACCTCTCGGTTAAGCGGATGGTCAGTCGTCAGTTCGGAGGCAAACTCTCGCTCCCTGCCCGCTTCGAATTCCACTCGGATGACCTGGAACGAACCATATTGGGGGTTGCGACCGGGCCGCGTGCCAACGACTTTCCCCACACGATAACCCAGCAGCGGGAAGATCACCCGCTCTCCCACCTCGTAACTGCGCTTGGGCTGATAGGGGGTGCCTTTGGACATTGCACGCTCTATGAGCGCCTCTTCCTGCTGGCAGCGGTACAAAACCAGCGCACGGCCCAGTTCCTCTGCCGAGCGCGGCAACTCATCCTCGATCAGCAGCGTGCTGAGGTGCTGGAGATCGTCAGGGGTAATTGCGAACTCTTTATCCCAATAAGCGGGGTTCTGAGTCTCTCGCTCGATCAAAGTCGTGTCCTCTAACAGATATATTCCGTCGCCGAAATGTCGGCGCGATTATACCAGGCTTGCATTGGTTTGACAAATGTACCCGCCTGAGGCACACTAGGGGCGATACCAAGAGGAGGCAGAAGATGCAAGATGAGCAACCCAGCCCTCCTGAGCTGACCATAGTCTACATCACCCAAGGACTGTTGAAGGCTCAGGTGATCAAAACGAAGTTGGAAGACGCAGGTATCCCCGTGCTGCTGGACTACGAAAGCCTAGGACCGGTCATGGGCATTACAGTGGACGGCGTAGGAGAAGTACGCATCCGGGTGCCAACCAGATATGCCGATGAGGCACGGGCACTCATAGAAGAGCGGTGATTTCCATTGGCGATGGGCCATTCGCTAACCGCCAACCGCCAACCATTCGGGCTCCAGCCAGGGATGGGACTCCTCCAGCCACTGCCGGCCATCCACGCTGGTTCCGCCAACCCACACTTCCCAATGGAGATGTGCGCCAGTGGATAACCCTGTATTGCCCACTCTGCCGATCAGATCACCTTGTGCCACCTGCTGTCCCACCTGCACCTCGATAGTCGAGAGATGCCAATACCCTGTCAACGCGCCCCAACCGTGGTCAATGAATACGACATTACCTCGAACCACTAATGCATCGGCCAGCACCACGGTGCCCGCAGCAGAGGCGTACACCGGCGTCCCCCTCGGCGCCCGAAAATCAACACCGCTGTGATAACTGGTGTAGGGACCATCGCCGTAAGCGCGATGGGTTCCAAAGTAAGATGAAATCGCCCCCACGCACGGGCGTTGGAAGGGCATCCTCCATTGCCGCTCCAGGGTAAATGTGTGGCGCAGCGCGTCGAGACGCTCCCGCTCCGCGGCGATGATGGCTGGATCGAGCAGGCTGATACGGCCAGCGGGGACGTCAATCCGCTCATAGCCAAAGCGTCCGGCCTCCACTACAACATCTGTGTCAACAACTGTGATTCGTCCCTGGGCATCCACGGCTGTCAACTCCAGTTCATACAGACCAGGTTCGGTGAACACGTGCACCCCCACCATCCCGTAGTACACACCCCCCTCCTCAGCAAAGCGTACCCCCTGCCCAAACAGCCTGCCTTCTAGCGAGACGGGTTCCGTTGTGTGCACTGTGATGATGGTTGTCGCTCCCTGAGCCACCGGTAACGGCTGTATCTCAACGAAGGCAAAGGGCTCAGGCAGCAGGCCGGGCTCGCTGCTGGGGATCACCAGTTCCTGCCCTGGGTAGATCAGCGCCGGGTTCGCGACGCTGCTGGCAGATGCTAGCGTCCAAGGCGAGACGTCATAACGCATGGCGATGCGGAACAGCGTATCGTCGGAGCGCACGACGTAGAGCGTGCCTCCACCCGCCGGGGGACGGATAGCCGCCCCCTCACCAACGGGCAAATCAGCAGGCACGTCGAACGCCGGCACCTGGATAACCTGTCCCACATAGATGGCATTGGGAGAAAGCATGCCATTGACCCGGGCCAGCGCCTGCCAGGTGGTGTGGTAGCACCTGGCGATAGAGGCCAGCGTATCGCCCGCCTGAACCACATAAGACACCGTCCTCCCCACGTTGATGTCCTCTTGGCTGGCAGGAATGATGATCCGCTGGCCGACGTAGATCTGCCGGGGGTCGGGAATGGTGTTGGCATGGGTGATGGCATTCACCGTCGAGCCGTAGCGCCGGGCGATGGAGAACAGCGTCTCGCCCCGTTGCACAATATGCACCGTCATCTGCGGCTCTGTCGTCTGCGGCAGGGGCCCGTCCGATTGGGCCCTTCGGCCACGTTCAGGACAGGCCTGCACTGGCGCTGCCAACACGCCGACAGACAGCCCGACAGCCAGGACAACGACGAGCTTTCGGTTCACTTGATTACCCTCCAAAGCGCAGTTGATCCCCTATTCCCACCCGCTCCAGCAGCATGGGTGACCCCTCCAGCACGTCCCGCGCTGGTGCACGTGGGACGTAGAGCGGGCGGAAAGGGCGTGCCAGTTGTGCGTCCACCACCCGCCCGCTCTGGTCCAACCACACAGCGGCAATGGGAAAGAAGACAAAGAACATGTGAATGGCGGTGTTGGTACGGCTCTCACTCCGTCCCACCAACAACAACCCTTCGTCGTCGCCCAGGGTTCGCCGGAAGGTCAACCCCCGCAAACGGCAGAGAAAACTGGCACAGCGGCGCACACGTCCCAACGCCCGCTCGCCCCGCGTCTCGTTCCACACCGCCACCCACATCGCCACAGACCGTCAGTACCTATGGGGCACCAGCGGGAGAAAGATTATATGGGGAGACACATCGAACAGCAGTCCCTTGTTCGCCCCCAGCGCGACGTTACCCACTCCATCCACCGCCTGCACGAAGTAGCGGAATTTGTAGGACGAGGTCCCCACTTCGCCCGCCCAACGGTTAGTCCCACGCTCGCGGGTCAGGTCCATCGTCCTCCACTGGCCGTCTCCTTCATCGTAGGTCACCACCACCCGATGGATACCTGCATCGTCCGACACAGCGGCCTCGAAGTAGGCCGTATCGAGTGTCCGATCCATCAACACATCCCAGATGACAGGTGGCAGGAAGTCCTGATAGTCCATGGAGTAGTAAACGAGAAGGTCCAGACTGTCATACAGCCGCTCTCTCTCACCTTCTCCGTTATACTGTCCTGGCACCACGACCAGCCGATCCTGGCCGCCGAAGCGGTTAAGCAGCCAGGGCCGGCTGGGGAACCAGCCCTCGGCATCGAAGGTCGGCTCGGACCGGGCAGTGTCGGTGATGGGCCGTGCTATCAGCGGGTTGAAAGCGAACTCGTCGTGGAAGGTCCCTCCCACCAACAAAGCCCCGTGGGCGATATACCCACCGCCGGGGCCGGTGATCGGCACGGTCGCGCGGGGCTGGATCGGTCGCCCCGGCCCGCCGTACACCTCCCCGCCGATACTGTAGAACGTGCCAGCGGTGGTATGATGCGCTGTCAACGCCGACTGGATGGAGGCAGCAACCGCGTACATGGTGTTACCAACCGCTAGCGGGTCGTCCACCGTGGCCGAGAAAGCGTCCGCCGGCTCTCGGGTGATCGGCACGCTCACCCGCACCATCGGCAGACCGTAGAAGGTGGCTTCGAGGAGCGCCTTCTCGTGATAGACGCTCATCCCCCCGCTGGGGAGGCTGCCGACGTAGCGCTGCTTGGCCCGCACGAAGGCCAGTCCCGCCGGCACTCCCGGCTCTCGACCCAACTCCTGGGAGAACATCCACATCAGCATCTCCGAGGCTTCGATGGCGTCGTCCATTCCGTAGCCGTAGCCGGTGTTGCCCAACCAGTACCCTCCCCTTTGGGCCAGCGCCTGCGGGAAGTCAGGACTGGTAGACGGATTGTTGACGTCGTCGTCGGGCACGTTCAGTCCAGCGTGGCAGCCCATTGAGAAGCCCAGCGTGCCGGAGAGATCGCCCGTGGCGTTCACGATCTCGGTGTTGGGGAAAGCCACCGTGTCATCGGCCGGGAAGGCCCGCCAGTGCTCGAAGTGGGCGTTGACCGAGGCCAGGTGAGGAGCTGCGTCCGGCCAGGCGGTCCGCAGGTCGCCAGCGTTCCAGCTCTCAGAGATGAGAGAGTCTGTGGTCAACCCCAGCCCATTGAAGGTGTCACGGATGGCAATGGCGCTGTCGGTCAGGAAGTCGTAGCCGGTGGCCAGCGCCGTCGTCGCCGTGAGCGTGTCGCTGGCCAGGTAGCCCTGAATCAACCCCTGTATCTCTTCCGGCGTCTCCACCAGCCGCCCGACGGCCAGCTCCGGCAGCCATACCACGTGACCACGTGCCAGCAAGCCCCCGCCCGGCGGGGTGCCGTAGAAGTCGTCGGTGAGGAAGTAGCCCAGGTTGAAGGCGGCGAAGAGCGCGCCCCAGTTGGTCTCGGTGCCGCTGGCGTAGTACCGCTCGTTGGCGATGACAGCCTGGTCTGGTGCACGCCGGAAGGGAATCTGCTCGTCGCCCCCCACAAGCACGACGTAGGAGATAGTGTCGTAGGCAGTCAGCGTGGGGCTGATGGCGTCGTCGCGGATGGCATCGGCCACGTCGTTGGCTGCGAGCACGGCGCAGTAGAAGTCGTTCCAGGTGGCGTAGGTATCGGAGACGGTGGTATAACTATCCACCGGCACCACCAGTCCGCGCACGCTGTCCAGGTCGGCCAGTTGGGCCAGCACGTTCGAGATCGTGTTGCCCGCCGTCACGCCGTAGGTCTGATCCAGGCGGGCCTTGTTGTAGAGAATGAGCGTCTGGGGCTCGGCCGCGCCAAAGTAGACCCCTGTGGGCTGAGTGGTTGTGTAACTCGGCGACCAGGTACAGGCCCCCGTGCCCGCCAACGGGGCGGTCTCGACCAGCAGCCGGTAGGGATCCGTCGCGTACTCGCCACCGGAGGAGAAGACCAGCACGTAGTACCAGCCAGGCTCGAAGGCAATGAGCTTGGCCACCTCGTCCTCGGTACCCTCGTTGGCCGAGATGGCCCCCCACTTGCCGATAGCACCCCACTTGCCGATGGCCCCCCATTTACCAATGGCACCCCACTTGCCGATGGCGCCCCACTTTCCTGCAGCGTCCAGATTGCCTCCCTCGTCCACGCTGCCGCCATCGGCCAGCTCTCCCGCTATTCTCTCCGGCGGCACCGGGGCCTCCTCGGTCAGGTCAGTGAAGAGGATCAGGTCATAGTCGGCCGGCAGTTGGTCTAGGGTGACGGTGACGAGAGAGGGCGCACTGATGAGAAACTTGTACCAATCGGGGTCCTCACCGTGGCTGATGTAGGAGTTGATCGGCACACCGGCAATGAGTGGTTGGGCGAGGAGGACACGGTCATTAGGCTCGTAACTATCCAACGGTGGCGGGCCACTGACCTCCTCCTCAACGACGACGGCGACGTCCATGTGAGATTGGACGAGAACCGAGCCTTCGAACGTAGGCCCCAGCTCGGGCATCATCCCCTGGTCAAAGCGCAGGCTGGCATTTTGAGAGAGGGTCTCGGTGTAACTGACCACCAGGTTGCCATCCACGTCGTAAAACTCGACCGTCATATCATTGGCACCTCCCGGCGACCAGACGGTGAAGGCCGTGACCCTGTCGGGGTAGCGGAACACGTTCGGCAGGTAGAACGGATAGCCACCCCAGGGCGGGAGGCTGCTATAGCCCGCCGCTGCCCCCGCAAGATCGGAGAGCGCCACCATGCCAGCTGCGTTGGGGCCCGTGGAACGGGCCGACCCATACCACCCCGGCGTGGGGAGAGAGACTTCATCCAGGCTGCGGGCCACGTTGGCCTGGGCCGACAGCGTGTAGGCCTCGCTGGCATCCAGCGTCCCATCGCAGGAAGCGTGATAGTCCACCGTCCGATTCACCTGCTGCGTACCGGCCAGGTTGTACAGGGAGAACAGCGTCGGCGAGTCGCGCTCCACCCAGGGCAGCACCTGATCTGAGGGCGGAGTGCTCGACCACGGCGTGAGTGCCACCGCTCCACCATCCACCTCATTCTCGTTCACCTCGATCACGGCGACAGGCTGCGAGGCACTGACGCTTGCCCAGCCGTCGAAACCGAGTGGCAAGGCGATCACATCGTACACCCAAACGCTATGAGCGGCTTGAACCTGCCCGTCGCTGTAGGCAAGGGTTCCGTTCTGGTCGTAGAAGTTAATGCTCGCGGTGGTCGCAGAATCGGCATAGTTGAAGACGACGATGCGCGAGTTCCACCCGCTCGCCCCCTCCTTCTGCACCAGCGGGACGATGAACCCCGTCTCCCCCCCAGGAGGGGTACGATAGGCCATCAGGTCAACGAATGCGTTCGTGTCGCTCAGAATCTCAGCGCTGCACGCCAGATTCTGGCCCGCCTGGATGATGGCCGCACCGGAAAAGGAATCCGTGACCAATTCAGACACCCACCAGTCCCCTCGCGCCAGCGGCGGAACGACCACGTCCGTCACCACGACGGTGGGAATCCCCCCCTCGTAGAGGGTGATCGTGGCGGTCGCCGTAAGCGACGGCGAAGTGTTCTGGAAGAACAGGCGGGTGGACCGGCCTGAGGGGTCGTGCGGGGCGTAGGGGAAGTAGCAGATGGACGAGGTGTTCCAAGCAGAGACCCCCTCGTAGGCCGCGATGCCCACCGGATCAGTACTGGAACCACTCTGGCCCACGGGCTTGGGGACGTCGGCGGCCAGAGCCAGCGGTTCCCTCGTCTGCAGCACCTTAACCAGCAATCCGACCAGCAACAGACTGGCACCGATAGACAATGTCAACCACAGGTAGCGTTTCATTTTAGCTCACTCCTTCTCCCGCCCCGTGCAGTTTTCCAGCAGTCTCTCTGCTTCCTCCAGGTCCAACTGCGCCCCCAGTTCCTCGAACACCTGCATGGCTTGTCGGGCTAAGTCCCTCCCCGCTACCTTATCTCCTCGTTGCAGCCGCAACCGTCCCAATTCCAGGTGGGTCAGCGCGGTCTCGTACCGATTCTCCATCTCCGTCGCGAGCACCAGGGCCCGCTCCAGGCCATCCTCCGCTTGATCCAGTTCGCCCCGTTCCCGCCAGATGCGCCCCAGCACTCGCCAGGTTGGCCCCTCCTCCTGAGGGGTCTGTGCATACTCCAACGAGCGGAGAGCACCATCCAAGGCCTGGTCTACGTCCCCCCGTCCCAACGCCACTTCCGCCTTGTGGCGGTGTAGTTCAGCCATGAAGCGTTCCGAACCAATTTCCTCAAAGAGCGCCTGACTGCGCTCCAGGTATTCCTCCGCCCTGTCCCACCGTCCGTCCCGAACATACGTCGCACCCAGGTTGTTGTGCAAAAGTGCCACCCCAAACATGATCCCGCGCTGCTCGGCAATGCGCAGCGCCGAACGGTATGCCTCTCGCGCCTCCTCCAGACGCCCCTGGGTCCGGTAAACCTCGCCCAGGTTCGTCGCCACCTCTGCCTGCCCCTCCGCGTAGCCGATTTGCTCGGCCAGCCTCATCGCAGCTACGTAATGCTCAATGGCCCGTGCCCACGAATCCCGATCGTGATAGGCCATAGCCAGGTTGTTATGTGCCTTCACCTGACCCAACAGATCGCCCCGCTCCTGACAGAGCGTTAGACTTCGCAAGCAGTATTCAATCGCTTCATCTATCTTGCCTAAGGACTGCAGAATCAGCCCCATTATGCGGTTCCCACGCGCCAGCACGTTCTGTCGAGAGTCCCCATCCCAGGCGGTGGCGATATCCAGTCCACGCCTGCACCACTCAATAGCGTCGCTATGGCTGCCGAGCCGGTAGAACACCCCGCCTCCCATCAGATACAGGCCCGCTCCCTCCAAAGCCTCCGCGATACCGGGGATGTTCAATCCTCGTCTCAGCCACTTCAAAGCCAATCCGTAGTCTCCCTTGGCTTCACAGACATCGGCGGTCTCCCGATACAGCTCGGCCCGACGGCGATCCTGCTCCGGCGACGGGGGCTGCGTTTCGACGATCGTCCGCGCCTGCTCCAGGTGCCCCAGTGCCTCATCGTAGCGTCCGACAATCGCCAGCACCTCGCTCACCGCCTCGTGGGCATCCAGCCGCTCCTCTTCACACGGCTCGTCCACTTCCGTCGCCGCCTGCAGCGCCCGCTCGAAGTGGGCGATGGCAGCCTCGTTGGCGTACTCCCGCTGTGCCTTACGGCCCGCCATTAACGAATAATTCAGCGCCTTGAACCAGCTCTGCCCGTGGAAGAAATGGTGGGCCAGGAAACCAGGGCGCTCGCTCAACGCCTCTCTGCCCTGCGTTTCAATGAATGCCCCCACGCGGCGGTGCAACTCGCGCCGTCTCGCGTAGGGGAGGCTCTCGTAGGCCACGTCCTGCGTCAGCGCGTGTCTGAACATGTAAACCGGCTCCGGGCCGGGCATCTCCAGCAGCACTAAACCCAGCGTGCCCAAGCGGCCCATCCGTCGCTGCAACGTGCCGTCAAGATCGTCGTAGGGATAGACGCCGCCCAGCACCTGCATGCTGAAGACCCGCCCGATGACCGCAGCCACCTGGAGCACCCGCCGGTCAGTCTCCTCCAGGCGATCAATACGGCTCTGGATGACGCCGTGGATCGTATCGGGCACACCGGCCTGATCCGGATCGGCGACCAATGCCCAACGCCCGTTATCCCGCCTCAGCAGTTCGGCATCTATCAACGCCCGCACCACCTCTTCGGTGAAGAACGGGTTGCCCTGCGCCTTCCGCAGCACCGGTGCGATCAGTTGATCCGGCACCTCCTCTACGCCCAGTAGATCGGCGATCAGCGCCCGGACAGCGGTGCCGGGCAGCTCTTGCAGCACGATCTCCGCCGCGTGTTCGAACGTCCACCAGCGGTCGTCCAACCACTCCCTCGGACGGTGCAGGATCAGCACCACCGCCGGGCAGGAGGCCACGTTGCGCGCCACGTAGTCCAGCAACTCCAACGAGGTGGGGTCGGCCCAGTGGACGTCTTCGAGCACCAGTAGAAGCGGCTGCGTCTGAGCGTGGTGACGGATGAGCTCGAGCACGATGTCGAACAGCCGCTGCTGTCGCAGCCGAGGGTCCAGCGAAGCCGTCAGTTCCGTCTCGTCCGCATCCAGGTCCAACGGCTCAGCGACCAACGGCTCCCACCCAGCCATCCCAGCCGCCGCCAGCCCACGTGCCAACTGCCGCACCTGGATCGCCTTATCCGTTGCCGAGATTCCCAACAGCGCGCGCAACACGTCGGCCCACGGCAGGTAGGGAATGTCGCCCCCGTAGGAAAGGCACGCCCCGGCGAGCACCCGCACGCCATGCCTGTGCGCCTGCTGCGCGATCTCCTGGGCCAGCCGGCTCTTACCCATCCCGGCCTCGCCACACACCGTCAGTACGCCCCCCGCGCCCTGGATTGCCCTATCCAGCAACCCCTGCGCCGTCTCCAGTTCGGCCTGACGGCCCACGACCCGTCCCTCGGCGACACCCAGCAGCGGGGGCAACTGCACCAGTCCGGCCACCTGCGCGTGGGATACCGGCTCGCGTTTACCTTTGACGTGGATAACCGGCCGGGGACGCAACTCGAACCGCTTGCCCAGGTAGCGGGCTGTGGAGTCGGCAACCAGAATCTCCCCCTCAGCGGCCGCTGCCATCAAGCGGGCGGCCAGGTTGACCAGGTCGCCCATCACGGTGTACTCCCAGCGCCTGGACGAACCGATGCTCCCGGCGAAGACAAACCCTGTGGTGATGCCGATGGCCTGTCGGAAGAGCGGACGCTGCAAACCCGGCACCTCACCGACCAGTGCCTCTACCTCCTGGTTGACCTCGGCGAGCGCATCCCGCATCTCCAGCGCCGCGCGCACCGCCCGCTCAGGATCGTCAGCATGGCTCTTGGGCGCACCGAAGGTGATGAAAAGATGCGGCCCGCTCGGACCAGCCCCGACTTTGTGCAGCACCCCCTCGTACCGCTCGACCACCCCGCGCATGGCCAGGAAGTGGCGATTGACGACCTCGGTGAGCAGATCCCCCCGCTCAGCTCCCAGCGCTTCGACCAGACTGTTAGCCCCCCGCAGGTCGGCGAAGGCGGTCGTCACCCACCGGTGATCGCTTTCGACGCCGACCTCTTGGGGCGAGGAAACCAGCTTTTCCAGCAAGCCAGGTGACAGGTAGGGGACCAGATCATCCAGTCGTGCCAGCAGCCAGCGCAGCGTCGCGTGAGGGGGGAGGTCTGGCGGCGCGAGGCGCAGATCGGGGCGCTCGACCGCTCTGGGGCGCGGCTCTGCCCGGCGCAACTCGAAGAAGCCTTCCTCACCCCCGGGAGTGACAGTGAGGTCAGCGCCGGCCAACTCGCGCGTGGTGCGGGCGACGAAAATCTGACCGGCCTGCGCCAGATGCTCGGCCTGGCCCGCTGTCGCCAGCGCCGGCCCCATCACGGTGTACTCGGCGTGGTCGGAAGTGCCCAGGCTGACCATGAGCGCATCACCACTGCCCAGACCGATGGACATACGGAGCGGGAAATGGCCCAGTGAGGTCTCCACATGGGCGAAACGCTCTCGCATCGCCTGCTGCATCTCCCAGGCAGCGCGACAGGCACGCGCGGCGTGCTCCTCCCCCTGGTAGAAACTGAGCGCCGCATCGCCCGCGAACTTCAGCAGATCGCCGCCGTATGCCACGGCGACGCCGTTCACCACTTCGAGGAAGCGATTGACGATCAGGGTGATCTCCTCGGCCCCTTCGCGGCCGTGCTCCTGGGAAAAGCGCTCCGTCAACGCGCTGAAGCCGGAGACGTCAGCGAAAAGCACCGTGCCGTAGCGGAACGCACCCCGGCCGATCTGCACCTCCCGATCATCAACCAGGACGGCCCTCGGGAGATAGGTGCCCACGGTCGAGAGCAGCGCTTGCAGGTGAGAGACGCAGTCCGCGAGGCCGTCTGGGGAAAGGGGCAGTTCAACCCGCTCCCGCCAACCGGGCGGCATGTAGCACTCCAGTCGCTCCAGTTCGCCAGGTGTCACTCTGTCGGACACGAGGAATCCCTCATACGTTCCACAGGCCGCTGGCGCAACACCCTCTCAACTCTCCGTGCAGTGCCTGCGCGGCAGCAAACTCAAAAGGCACATCCTCTGGCAAGAGCCAAAACTCCTCCAGCCAGCGGTTGCCGCTCGTCTGTTCGTAGACATGTGCCTGGATGAGCACCCAGCTAGGAAGGCGAAGGCCACCCCAAAACTGCGGTCGGCCACACTTTCGGCGCCGACCACGCCCCGCATCACCCACCAGCCGATGCGCAGTATACGCTTCCGGTGGCGTGAAGCAGCAATCCCAACGCAGAATCGGCTTCCACGGTCTAATCCATCGCGGACATGTACTGAACGATCTTGCGGCTAAAGACCTCGACATCGTCCAGATTCTCCTGAATCGTCTGATACACTGCGGTTAACGCCAGGTCGAGGTATCCATGCACGAGGACATTACGCAACCCCACTGCCTGCACCAGACGCCGAGCCAGAGGCTCAGTGATTATGCCTGCTTCGGCCAATATCAGCGGAATCTCGCCCCGATTCTTCGGCTTGCGGAGTCCCAGCGCGGCAATGAAGTGGTTGCCGATGTCCGTGATGGCCTCGATGCAGGTCTGCAATTCGTACAAAGTGGCACCGCGCTTGTCCTCGTCGGCCCGTAGTTCGGCTAGGCTCAGTGCGCGGCGGGACTTAAGATGGGCCAGCGTAACGTCAATATAGGCCAGGCGCTCGTTGACCGTTCTTTCGTCAATCATCTCCCCGCTCCTCTCCCCCATCCTCCCGGCCATAATCCGCGCCCGAAGCAGGCGATGGCGTGTCTGCTCCAGTGGACGCTCATCGAAGTAATCGCGCAAAGCTCTGGTCTCAACGGTCACACGCTGCCGCTCGTCTGCACAGTACAGTAGCCGCCCGGTGATAATCTGGTAAGCTAGCACAGGCGAAGCGTCGTTGAGGTATACCAGATCGACACTGCCATCCCCAAGAACCTGCCTCAGATCAAGTAGCAGAGAGGCATAGACCTTCACTCGCCGCGCACGGTCAGGCTCATCCAGATAAACAGCGACGTCAACGTCGCTCAGAGGCGTGCGTTGCTCCCGCACCGCCGAGCCGAAAAGGTAGACCAGCGTCACGGGATATGGGCAGCGGCGAATATATTCCTCAAGCGTCTGCCCGAACCTTCTGCGTTCCACGCCTTACGCCTCACAGCTTGTAACCGATCGTGCGCAAGAAGTCCTTGCGCTTCTCGACGTCCTCCTCCGTCTCGACTCCCCTGGTCTTGACGCCATCCACCACGCCGAGGATGCCTCGCCCCTGCTCCGTCTCGGCGAGGATGACCTCCACCGGGTTCGCCGTGGCGCAGAAGATGCGGCACACCTCGGGCACCATCTTGACCGCATTCAGCACGTTGACGGGGTAGAAGCCTTCGCGCAGAAAGACGATAAAACTGTGCCCCGCGCTCAGCGCCAGCGCGTTCCGCTTCGCCAGTTCGAGCAACTCATCGTCACTACCGCTGGCACGCACCAACGCCGGGTCGGACGATTCGCAGAAGGCCAGTCCGAACTTGATGCCGGGCACGGCACACACCAGTGCCTCGTGCAAATCCTCCACCGTCTTGATGAAATGCGATTGGCCCAGAATGAGATTCACGGCCTCCGGCTTCTCAATCTGCACTACCGTGAGTTCCATCGTTCACCTCTCGCTTTCCTTCATAGAGCAACCTACTAAAAAGAGAACGGCGATGGTTTCGAGGTCTTCCGTCACCACCGCCCTTCACACCCACCAGAACCATACCTCAAATTACTGACACATCGCCGCTCAGCCATCACCTGCCGAGGGCGATGTGTTCAGCTATTAAGAATAGGTCCGCAGGAAAGCAATCTCACGAACCGTCGGGCTCAGGCTTCGAGTCCCAACACCTTGTTCACGCTTTGCAGTAGTTCCTGCGGGCCGAACGGCTTGGTTACGTAGTCGTCCACTTTGGCGATGTGAAGGCCCAACACCTTATCAATGCTCTGTGCCTTAGCCGTGACGACGACCACTGGGATACCCTTCAGTTCGTCGTCGGCCTTCATCTGCTGGTAGACCTCCCAGCCGTCCATGTCCGGCATCATCAGGTCCAGCAGCACCAGATCCGGTTTGAGCTTGCGCACTGTCTCCAGACCCTCCCGGCCACCGACAGCGCCGACGAGGTCAAACCCCTTGCGTCCGAGAATGAGTTTGACCAGGTCGATCATCTCAGGCTCGTCCTCAATGCAGACGACTACTTTCTTCTTCTGTGCCATGCAGTGTTCCTCCCTTTTCCGCACCTCGCTGGCAAACTCTCACATAACCAAGACATTAACATCATGGCTGATATTGTTGTACTTTAGTGTACCACTATCTTGCTTTCAAGTCAAATGGCCTGGTGATTACCCACATCTTACCGCAAAGCACGCAAAGAGCGCAAAGGGAATCAAAAAAGGTTTCTTTGCGGCCTTCGCGCTCTTTGCGGTTCAAAGAAAACGCTGTCATTGCCCTGTGTTCTGACATGCTGAGCCGCTCGCTTGGTTTCGATATACTGCTCCCTCTGGTCGCAGCTACTCAACCAGCGCTCGCTCGCCCAATACTGCATCCAGCCTGAGCAATAACCTCGCTCATAATAAGCCGAGGCCCCCTGTTGCGGGGCCTGACTTGCATGGCAGACAAAGTATGTTCATCAAAAGGCCCCTCCTCGTAAGAGAGCGTGACGGTGATCGCTCTGCTGTAAAGTGAAGTCCGGGACGTACACCTCGTCCTGATAAGCCTCCAGTGCAAACGATTGTCCGGCGAACGTGAAGCCCCCCGGCCTTTCGGCGACGGGGATGTCGGGGGTGTGGACGAGGACGGTGGTCTCCGTAACCGCCCCGGCCGGAATCTCGAGGGTGGTGGTCAGTGGCCTGGATATGGGCCGCCAGTTCAGCCGGCGTCATCCACACAGCGCATACAAGGGTATGGACTCCCCTCTCCACTTCGATCTTTTCCAACACGCGCGGGGATAACGGAGACAACCCCTCAATCACCACGATGAGATCAATGTCGCTCTCCAAAGAGTCGTAGGGTCGCGCTTCACCTCGGGCGAGGCTGCCGAAGAGCAACACACCCCGCAGCCGGTCACCATACCGCTCTGCGATCCGGCCACAATAGGCACGGATGTCATCTTGATACCCGGCCTCGAAGCGCTCTAAGTGCCTCAATCTGAGCTTCGACATCGCGCACAACCTCGACGATCTCCTCTACCTCATTCAGACGGTGGAAGTGACACACTGCGGACATGCCCTGGAGAAAGTGATCCATCAGCAAGGACACCAACTCGTCATCGTAAATCTCATCGGGCAAGATGATCCGCTCGGCCGTCTCCCAGCCATAGCGGGGCATCGTCCCCTGCCCCCCGAAGACAGAGCTCCAGGTGATGATCTCGACTAACAGCTCGATCTGCGCCTGATTGAGACCAAGCCGCTGAATCTCGCCTGGATACTCCGCTTGATCTGGAGTGACGGCGCGTGGGTACGCTTGATCTCTTTGCCCAGAAAGACCAGAATGGACTTGACGGCCCGCTCCAGGCTTTGCTGGCAATGGAGTACGCAGGCGCTGTAGTCACCAATACGAAAGGTCTGCAGCGCGGTTCGCAGCTCCAGCAAAGCCAACCGCATCCAGTCCCTGGTCTTCTGAAAGTTGGTCACGTCTTCCGCCTGATATTTACCATACAGGGAGAGCCTTTCGCAATTCAAACTGCCAGACTGCGGAAGTCTCGAAGGTGCTCCGC
>JBHIET010000021.1:0-47029 GCA_046760785.1 Anaerolineae bacterium
TGTGGCGGCCGTGGCCCGCGACAGGCGGGTAACCACAACCAGCCTTTGATGTGGGTTCCGGGGGGGCGGGAACCCGTCCCATCATCGCCCTTATTCTAGCGCACACATAACCCTATGTCAATAGTACCATTGTACCAATGGCAGTTAAGTGCGTTTGACATTCGTGCCAAATCTGACTATCATAGGCAATGAGGGTCAACTCTCGCCTGAAACAGATGCTACTGAGGTTGAGAACGAGTCGTGCTTCATATCATCTACGTCACTCTCTTCTATCTGGCGGGGCCAGCCCCTGCTCCTCAACGCTGGCGTTTTGACACCCTGTCGGCGTTGATCGGCGCGGGGATAGCTATTCTCTTGCTTGGACTGGCCTACGGCCTGCGCGATGAGCTGCGCCTGGGCTGGGAGACTATAGTGGCCCCGCTGGGTCGGTTATACCATCGCTTGCAGGCCAGCGCTGAGGATCGCTACCGCGAACTGGTCGCTACGTGGGCACGCTCTCTCACCGTACCAGCACACGTAGCTCCACTAAATGCTGTCTTCGTCGAACCAGAACTGCTCGCCCCCCTGCCTCTCCCTCCGTCTATCTCAGAGGTTGAGCCGGAGTCTAGTGGCCCCCGCAACCTGCCATTGCACCGCATACTAGGAGGACATCCCAAACTGGCGATTCTGGGGGCACCCGGGATGGGAAAAACCACGTTGCTGGCATACCTCGCCCTCGCGTGCGTCCGCATGATGGAAGAAGGGGACAGTGAGGCTGAAGCGATGCTGGGATCAGCCCAGGAGCGGCTGCCGCTCTATGTGCCACTACCGGCTCTAGATTGGGGCAGGCAGGACGAGACAGAGCAGGAAGGCAAAGCCCCCGAGGGCCAACAGAAGGGCACCAAACAGGAAAATGGCGATCAGGTGAAGAAACTCCTCTATGTGGCGGTCGCCGCTGTTGGAGGCGGTGGCGGACTGATACGTCCCTTGCGCCAGTCTCTGGAGGCAAGCCGGGCTATCGTGCTTGTCGATGGGTGGGACGAACTACTGCCGCAGCAGCGTCAGCAAGCCGCCGCGTGGTTGGCCGAACTGATCGCTGTCCTGCCAGGAAACCTGTGGCTGGTCGGCGCGGGGGCGCGGGGCTATGCGCCCCTAACAGAAGCAGGCTTTGTTCCTCTAACTCTGGCTCCCTGGAACGCCAGACAGGTCGAGGCGTTTGCAGAGCGGTGGCTAGAGACCTGCACCCCTGCGGACGGGGATTCTCCGGTTGCTCCCGCCAAGTTGATAGCCGAACTGCGACGCGCAGCGCGAATGAGATCATCCCCATTAGAGTTGGCGTTGCGAGCATTCGTGTACCTCTCGGACCGAAAGGCACCGGCTAAACGGGGGGCACTGTTCGACCGTGCGCTAGATTTGCTGCTGTGGCAGGAGCAGGAGGAAGAAGTCTGGGTATCGGCGACCTACCGGACGGCACTAGGGCAACTGGCATTGCAACTCCAGCAGGAGAAACGCGCGGTTGCCAGTCGTGAGGAGATTATGGCGGCGATCGAGGCCACGCTTCCTCCCTCTGAGGAGCGCCCGGCAAACGCTGCCGCTCGTGCCTTCTCTGCGCTGACCGGCGAACGGGGATTGCTTCGGCTTGAGGGATCCAATCGGTACGCTTTCGTTCACCCGCTTTGGCAGGCATATTTGGCAGCGCGCCAACTGATCGCTGTTGAACCCACCACTCTCATCGAGTGGCTGGACGATCCTCGTTGGGCCGAAGTGCTGCGCTTCTACGCCGAACTCGGCGACGCGGGACCGCTGGTGAAAGCATGGCTGCGCAACCCGGACGATATGTTCCACACGCGCCTCCTCGCCCTCGGTTCCTGGGTCAGCGTGGCTCCAGAGGATGCCAACTGGCGCGATGGGGTGATGGCAGTGCTGGCCCGCACTTTCCTTCAGCCCGGTCAACCGGTGCAGGTCCGGCAGGCACTGGCGGAAGCGCTGGCAACGACGGGTGTGCCCGGCGTCACCTACCTGTTCAAGCAGACGCTACAGCACCCAGATGCTGCGGTGCGCGCTGCTGCTGCTTCGGGACTGACAAGGATTGCAAATCTATCAGACTTACCAACACTCGAGGCCATGCTGGAGGATGAAGACCCTGCTGTGGGTAGAGCGGCTGTGTGTGGGCTGGCATACCTGAGCACTGACGCTGCGGTGCGGCTGTTAGAACAGGTGCTATTGGAGGGAGACGATGCGCTCAGACCAACGGCCGCCGAGGCGTTGACCCAATGTGGAGAGCAAGGGATAAGCATCCTCATGGAAGCCATTGAATCGGAGGACATAGTAGCCCGGCGGGCGGCGGTCTTTGGGTTGGCACGGGTGGAAGCACTGGACGTGCTACAGAAAGCAGCGCGGGAGGATGAGCAGTGGATCGTGCGCTCGGCGGCAGCGGCGGCGCTGGAGGAATTGGAGGATATGGAGAAAGCCACCGGCATCACGCCCCCGCCGGAGATTGACCAATTGCCCTGGCTCATCTCGTGGGCGGCGACCCGGGGCGAAGGGGTTGGGTTGGGTGATGCAGCTCGGCACATGCTCCGGCGTGCCTTGAGCGAAGGGGATACGTCGGTTCGCCTGGCTGCCGCACAGACACTGGCTCAAGTTGGTCGCCCCGATGACGTCGAACTGCTGCGAACCCTGCTGACGAACCCGGATCCAATCATCGCAGGCACAGGGATCAGGGCGCTGGCCGAGATCAGCAAGCGGTACGACTTGAGGATTGAGTGAGCGAGTACTACTCTCTGCTCAGCAGAGCACGGATAGAGGCAGCGGACACGCCCTTTACGCGCACCCGCTTTCGGCGCGAGGTGTGACCGCTGAGAATCTCGACGGCCGAGGCGGAGACACCCAGACGCTCGGCCAGGAACTTCTGTAATGCCCGGTTGGCTTTGCCCCTCTCTGGCGGAGCCACCAGTCGCACCTTGAGTGCATCGCCGTGAAGCCCCACGACTGCGTCCCGCCGGCCTCGAGGCAGGACGCGCACCTGAAAGGTGCATCCCTCTTTCTCCTCGGTCACCTGTAGCGTCGCCTCAGCCTCCATAAAACAGCGCCAGGATCAGCGTCCGTAGCAATTGCTCCGCAATCCACAGGATAATCAGGGCCGCCATAGGTGTGAAGTCCAGCCCCCCCATAGGCGGAATGTAGCGCCGCAACGGGGCCAATATCGGTTCGGTGATCTGAATCAGGAAACGCATCACCGGATGGTAGTAGCTGACTCTGAACCACGGCAGCAACGCGCGGGCGATAAGGGCGCAAGAGTAAAGCGTGAACACCCAATTGATCAGTTGCAGCAGAACAACGACCACGTGAACCTCCATCAAACCGGCCGCGCGCCGAAAATGGCGCGCCCGATGCGCACCATCGTTGCCCCTTCCTCTATCGCGACCTCGAAGTCATCGCTCATACCCATAGAGAGATGACGCCAAGCGTGGGCCGGGAATCGCTCCCGCAGTGCATCCAGCAGCGCGCGCAGACTGGCGAAGACCGGCCGCACGGTCTCCGGATCGGCGACGAAGGGGGCCATCGTCATCAGGCCTCGCACCGAAAGCCCAGGTAGCGCCAGGATCTCTTCAGCAGCGACGAAGAAAACCTCCCTCTTTGCCGCATCTTGCTTCCAACCCTGCAGGTCAAATCCGAACTTGGTCTCCTCGCCGGAGACATTACATTCCAGCAGCACCGGCAGTGCCTGCCCGGATTCCTGCGCGAAGCGGCTCAGCCGCCGGGCAATCTTGAGCCGATCCACGGAGTGGATGTAGTCGAAGTGCGCCACTACCGCACGTGCCTTCCGGCTCTGCACGTGACCCACCATGTGCCAGGTCGGTCGAGATTCGGAGATGGCAGCATCAACAGCCGGAATCTTAACCGCCCCCTCTTCAACACGGTTTTCGCCGAAGTGACGCACGCCAGCCTGGTAAGCGGCGACGACCGCCTCGGCGGGGAAGGTCTTGGCGACGGCGACCAGCGTGATTTCGGCGGGGTCTCGCTCAGCCCGCAGAGCCGCCTCGGCCATGCGCTCCTGCACCTGTGCCAGATTGCGTGCGACGTCACTCATTCCAGCAACCCTATCACCACGCCAAAACGTCCGGTGCGCCCGCGCTCAGCCCGGTGTGAGAAGAATTCGTCCACCCAGCACACAGTGCAGAGACCAGCATCCTCGACCTGCTCCACCCCGGCGGCGCGGAGTTGGGCTTGCACAGCAGCGGGCAAATCGAGGTAGGCCCGCCCGTTGACACGACGTATCACATCGCTTCCAGGTGGGCACACCTCCCCCACAGCCGTCACTACCTCTGGCCCCACTTCGTAGCAGCAGGGGCCGATGGTGGGGCCGATGCCGGCCCACATGTCGGCGGGGTGGCAGCCCAATCGGGCAGCCAGCGTCCGCACCGTCGCCTCGACGATACCTGCCACCACGCCACGCCACCCCGCGTGCGCCATCCCCACCACACGACGCACGGAGTCGAAGAACAGGATTGGCGCGCAGTCGCCAAAGCGCATCAACAGCGGCACAGCCGGAACACCGGTCACTAGCGCGTCAGTGGCTGGCTGGACAGTACCCAGGTGGGCCCGCCCGACGACTCCTACACGCGCACCGTGCACCTGATAGGGACTGACGACTCGCCCGGGCTCCAGTCCCAGTGCGCCCAAGGCCCGCCGGTGATTCTCCTCCACGGCCGACAGGTCGTCGCCGACGGTGTGGCCCAGGTTGAGCGTGGCATAAGGTTCCTGGCTCACGCCGCCGATGCGGGTCAGAACGGCGTGGACCAGTCCTTCGGCTCCACCCAATCCCTCGAAGCGATACAGCACGACGCCATCTACGCACTCACGTATCATTGTTCCCCTGTAGCTGCTCAGACTGGTGAAGCGAGCGTCGGTTGAGTAGCAGCCACGCTTTTTGTGGCGGCGTATCGAAACCACGCGAGCGCGTCTGAGCCGCCTGCTTGGTCTCGATATGCGCCTTCGGCGCTACTCGACCGGCGCAGGCTGAGTAGCTTGACAATGTCACATTCGGCCAAAGGCTCTCAGCCCCCGTCTCCGAGGGCGTGTTCTTGGGGCAAATCTCGCCTGAGACGCCCCCGAGGCTTCGTCCTGAGGCTCAGCCCGAAGGGACGGGGGCTACGAGCAGCGGCGAGCGGGTGTAGCCTGCCTTATGTTAATCTGACATTGTCAAGGTAGTAACGTTCCCCTATTCCCACCCAAACCGCTGGTGCAACGTCTCGTGGAACTCGTCCATTGTCTCCTGGACGAGGGGGTAGGCCAGCCAGACCGTGACCAGGCCGAAAAGCGCGCCGGTGATCGTACGCATCAGTGGCGTGGACTCGTATGGGCTGGTGGGGAAGTTGGGGAAAAAGAGGGTCGTAGCGTAGGAGAGGAATTGGTAGCCACCATCCAACGCCATCGGCAGGAGGCCGGCTACGTAGCCCCACCAGGGAAGCGAGCGCACGCGCCGCCGTCCTAGCACGTAGAGCAGCCCGAAGAGAAAAATCGCGCCGTAGATGGCCGTGCATCTTTCACAGAGGCCTATCTTATATCCTAGCTCCTCATTGCCGATGAAAGCCTGCGCCGACAGATCGTGCACCACGTCTATCCCTAGCCGTTCCATGAACTCCGGTGCCATATAGGCGAACTGCGGGCCGAACAGGAACCAGGAACGCTGCGGCAACTGGTTGCACAACGGTCGGTAGACGGTGTAGATGACCTTCGCCGGCCCTTCGACTCCCAAGTGCATCAGTACCGGCGCCAGGATGGGGAGACCCACATAGATGAAGGCCAGCGTGTTGAAGATGGCTAACCAGTGTTTGGAAAGCCAGAAGACGAAGCGGTCGGTTATGATGATGATCCGGCGCTGGCTCTCGCCCACAGGCGGTTTAGCCGCCGTCCTTCGTCGTTCCACCTCGGCCAGCACTTCAGCTTTGGTCAGTTGTCCGCTGCTGTCTTGCGCACTCATTTGCGATAACCTTGCGAGAGCTTCAGACCTCGCACTTGCGAGGCTTGATTATAGCATAAATGGCTGATCCGGCAACGATTAGTTAAACCGTAGGACAAGATGCCTCTTGTCCCACAAAATCATCCAAATCATCCGGCCCGGTCAGGGCACAACCCCAACCGGGCCGGGCGTTGCGAGACATCACCTGTCACTGCCTATCGCCGCCAGCGATAGTCGTGGTCCAGCGCCTTCCTGAAGTCCTTATGTATCTCTCCCAGGTTCTTGAAAGTCCAGGCGTCGCCCATCCAACGGTAGAGCAGCAGGCAGTGAATCTGCTGGGCGTGGGGGGCACGATTCCAGCGGTCAATCTCCGCGTAGGCCGCCTGCACCCAACCCTTATCCACGTTCACCCAGCCGGCCCTTTTCGCTTCCTCTTCGCTGTGCGGCGGGTGCTCCAACGCCAGCCAGTGGTTCGACTCGGTGATGTAGATCGGGCGGTCGCGCCACTTGGCCGGGATGGCCTCGGCAAAGGCCCGGTAGGCCTGGAAGTCGTAGTAGTGCTCGTGGATCGTGCCTGGGGGCATAGGTTCGTCGGTGAAGACCGTTTTCTTCGTGATCAACTCGACGTCGAGCCAGTGAGTGTACGTGTGTAGCGCGATGCCGTCCAGGTCGTGAATGTAGGAAAGCATCTCCTTGAAGTAATCCAGCGGGCGGTAGCGCTCGCCGGTCAACTTCCAGGCCAGGCCAAAGTAGGGGTCCACCGCGCCGGGCACGACGATGGCCGCCGGCTGCACGCTCTTGATACGCTGCCGTGCCAGGTTGAACGCCTTGGCGTACCTCTCCGGGGTGATGTGCTCGGTGGGGTGCTCGGCCCCGCCGGGATGCTCGCGCGGGTTGTTCTGCTCGTTGGCGATGACCCAGACGCGGCATCCCTGAGAGTTCTGGACGTAGCGGGCGCAGGCAGCGGCAAAGTTGGAGTATTCGGTGTGCACCGGCAGTGTGCCGTTCGGTTCGTAGCCATAGTTCAGGCGCACGATGACACCATAGCCCTCGTCGGCCCACGAGGTGTAGTCGTGCCCACGGTCGTGGTCGGGATCGGCGCGCACCTCCTGGGTGAAGAACGTCCAGCCGGTCTTATTCTTGCCCTCGAATAGGAAGCGGAAATCGGCCGCAGGAGAATCGGCAGCGTGAATGCCGAAGATCCAGGCGCATTCCCCACGCGGCAAGGTGTTGTCGTCCACGGGCCGCCGCTTGTCGGCCAGCCGCTTGGCCCGCACGTACAGGCCGTTTACGTATCCCTCGCGCAGACTGGGGGTGCGCACTTTGAGCCACCGATCCTTCCCCAGCTTACCCACCACCTTGTTCGGATCTTCACGCACCTCCAGCACTGTCCTATCTACCACGCGCCAGATGGGATCACCGCCCGTCCCTGGCTCCGGCCGCACGTTCAGCCCGATGTCGCTGTGGACGACCACATAGGGAACCGGCCCGCTGACAACTTCCTCTTCTTCCCCGTGGAGGCGCAGGTACCAGGCAGCGACGTAGCCCTCGACACCGTCGGGGGTGCGAACGTGGAGCCACTGACCGTCCTGCCCCACTTTCGCCCGCGTGTCTTGTTCCGGCTCCACCGATTCCAACACGGCCCCATCGTCCACCTGCGCGATTGGATCTTGCTCGGTGGAGGGGGTCGGGCGGACTCTCAGGAAGCCCAACTGCGGGCTCACCACTTCTACCTGCACGCCAGCTTCGACGGCCTCTCCACCTTCACCTTCCCCAGGAAAACGCAGGTACCAGGCAGCGACGTAGCCCCCGATGCCGCCAGGAGTGAGAACGTGGAGCCACTGACCGTCCTGCCCCACCTTCACCCGCGTGTCTTGCTCCGACTCCAGAGATTCCAGCACGGCCCCGTGGTCTACCTTGGCGATGGGAAGTTTCTCGGTGGAGGGAGTTGGGCGCACTTTGAGGAAGCCCAGCTCCGGGCTCACTACCTCCACCTGGACGCCAGTCGGGATGGGCGTGGAAACGTCTGCCAATGGGCAGGCGCGGACGAGGGACAGGAGATCGTCGTTGATCACGCCGGCGCGGTAGATGCTGAAGAAGGTTGGCTCATGCGCCGCCAGCCGGTCGAGCCAGAGTTGGAACTCGTCGGGGGTCATACGCACGTGACCAGGCTCATCGTGGTAAGGGCCCAGCACCGGATACATAGGAGGACGGTAGCCCCAGCGCAGGCACCATTTCTCATACTCGCCGTAGGTCCACTCGTCAATCACGGTCCGCGCCTGTTCGTCGTGGGGAACGGTACTCTCAGGCGGGAAGTACGTGCCGTAGGACATCGGCATCAAGCCGCCCTTGCAGAACTCGTTCATCTGGTCGTAGGGCAGGTCGTCTGGACGGTAAGGTGGGGTGCTGAGGTGAGCGGAGATGTAGGGGAAAGAGCAGTTGTAGAGTTTGTTCAGGTCGAGTCCGGCATCACGAATGTGCTGCCCCAGTTGGCTGGCCTGTTCGAAGCGCCCTCTGCACTTGTCTGCCTCAGTGTCGAAGATGAAACCTTGGAAACCATCATGAAAGGCCCGCACGGCGACCTGCGCCTCCCCCTGCGGGTCGTCCAGCAGCAAACACATCCACGCGAATGGTGTCAGACCCGCATGCTTGATTTTCTGAGCGGCCAGTGCCACTCCATTGAAGTAAGTCGCGCCCTTTCCGACCTTGTACAGGATATGGGTCGCGCCCATCCGGGGGGCGATTTGAAGCGCCTGATCCAGTTCTTGTGTGAGATAGACCCACAAGCCTTTGCCATGCAGTACACCCATCGTTTTCTCCTTTCGGTCTCTGGATATGAAAGGCAAGAAGATGCGGAAGAGATTTGAAAGACTCGGCATCGTCACCTCCTCAAGTCAGCGTGAAACGTAACGGTTGCCGCGAACGTAGAAGCGCCACGGGGCGGTCAGCGCCACCCCGTCCCCCCGCACGCCGATCCGGGGGCCGGTAACGATGGCCTCGTCGGGCACGGCTGCGTCCTCCTCAATGAACAGGAGCGCGCCGGGCGCGCACAGGTCGGCGCCGTCGAACCACCGGTCAATCGCCAGCGCCTGGCACAAGCGGGCCGGGCCACCGGTCAGTTGCACGTCGGGCCTGCCGCCGCGGCCTTGGACAGTCCTTCGACGGAGCTCAGGACAAGGCTCAGGCCACCGCCGCGCCTGCATCACCTCGATTCCCTCCAACGGCTCCAGCGCGCGGATGAGCACCGCCGCCGGATACCCCTCCCGCTCGGTGACGAGGTTGAGGCAATGGTGCATGCCGTAGATGAAGTAGACGTAGGCGTGCCCAGGCTGGCCATACATGGGCATGTTCCGCCGGGTGCGACCAAAGCGGGCGTGGGAGGCCCGATCCTCCTCGCCGATGTACGCTTCCACCTCGACGATGCGCCCGGAAAGACGCACGCCATCCAGCACTCGCACCAGCCGCTGCCCCAGCAGCGCACGGGCAACGGTGAGCGTGTCGCGGGCAAAGAAGTCGCGGTTCAAACGTGACATCGCTGAAAGCAAGAACCCCACCGTAGTTACCAACAACATAGTATACCATCCGACAGCAGCGGGGCAAGTTGCCTCTTGATCCTGCTGCCTTTGCACCTCCCTATCCCCTTCCGGCCCAAACCTTCACCAGCGCACCGAAGGTTGGGTCGCCGGCCTGCACCTGGCGGCCCTTTCCCTGCGGGGCTGCGACGATGTACAGCAGTTCGTGGAGTCCTTCACCGGCAGCCATCGTTACGTCCTGGACTATCTGATCGAGGAGGTGTTCCAGCGCCAACCCGCCGCCGTACAGGACTTTCTGCTGAAGACGTCCATCCTGGATCGCTTCACCGCTCCCCTGTGCGACGCTGTCGCCGAAAGGGATGACAGCCGCGACGTGCTGCTGGCCCTGGAGCAGAGCAACCTGTTCATCGTGCCCCTCGACGAATCGCGGCAGTGGCATCGCTATCACCGCCTCTTCGCCGACCTGCTGCGCCAGCAGTTGCGCATAGCTGGGATGGAGAGCCTTGCGCCCGAACTGCACCGACGGGCCAGCCGGTGGTACGAGGCCGCAGGCCACCTCGCCGAGGCAGTGCAGCACGCCCTGGCCGCTTCCGATTGGGAGCGGGCGGCAACGCTCATCCTCGACGGCAGCGAAAGTACGCTAAAGCGCGGCGAAGTGACCACCTTGTTCGCAGTGATGGCAGCATAGAACGAATCACTTTACACCAGGCCGACCCATTCGCGTCTGGCTTATGTGCGGCGCTCCCGCCCCTGCTGGAGCCCCTGCAAGTTGCCCTTAATTTGGGCGAAATCTAGGTACTTAAACTGACTTGCCTTGACCCCAGCGTTGATTATGGTATAATGCCACTGTGCCGGCGTAGCTCAGGCGGCAGAGCAACTGACTTGTAATCAGTGGGTCATGGGTTCGAATCCCATCGCCGGCTAGGGTAGCGATTGGCAGTTAGCGGTTGGCCGTTAGCCTACAGCCGAGCGCTAACAGCTAACTTATGGGTCGGTGTCCCGAGCGGCAAAGGGGGCGGACTGTAAATCCGCTGGCTCAGCCTTCGCAGGTTCGAGTCCTGCCCGGCCCACTTTTTTGATTGTGACAGCGCCCGGCGGTCAATTGGACTAGCGGGCGCTCGGTTTTTGCGTCTGGAACAGGGCTTCTTGACTGGCACGATGCCCACCGCCCACGATCGGCCTGTATACATCGTGGCGGCTGCCGTCTGGGGGTGGCACTGGAGCAAGGGGTTACCGCTCGCGGCTGAGAAGCATTTGCGCCAGCTCGTGGAGTGCCTGGGCGGCCGGGCCCTGCAAGTTCGCCTCCTCCAGCGCAGCCAATGCCTGAGCGTGGTACTCGCGGGCCAGTCGCTCGGCGTATGCGCGGCTGTCTGCCTGCTCCAGCAATTCGGTGGCGCGGTGCACGTCGTCCGCCGAGAGCGTACCCTGCGCCAGCAGCGTCCGTAGCTCCGCACTCTGCTCCAGGCCGTGGAGGATGGGCAACGATTTCTTGCGCCGGGCGAGGTCGGCGCCGGCGGGCTTGCCAGTGACGGTCGGGGTGCCCCAGATGCCCAGGACGTCGTCGCGCATCTGAAAGACCAGCCCCAGGTGGTGGCCGAACGAGCGCAGATGCTTGCGCTGGATGTTGGGCACGGCGGCGACGAGTGCGCCCATCTCGCAGGCACAGGCCATCAGCGCGGCGGTTTTTCCCTCGACCATCGCCAGGTAGTCCGCGATGGAGACGTCGGTGCGGCTCTCGAAACCGATGTCGAGGTACTGGCCAGCGGTAAGGGCCACACAAGTACGGTTGAATAGGCGCAGGGCTGCCACGACCGTCGTGGCAGGCACGGCTCGTTCGGAGAGCCGCAGCAGGGCCAGTTGGGCCAATGCGAACAGCGTATCCCCGGCATTGATCCCCTGAGCCTCTCCCCACAGCGCCCAGACGGTGGGGCGGCCGTGGCGGGTCTCATCTCGGTCCTCGATGTCGTCGTGGATGAGGGTGAAGTTGTGCACGAGTTCGATGGCGGCTCCGGCAGGCAGAGCCTGCTCCCAATCGCCACCGCAGGCTTCGCAGGCCAGCAGACAGAGCACGGGGCGTGCGCGCTTGCCAGTTCGCCCCTGGCAGGGATTGAACGCGGCGTCGGCCCAGCCCATATGGTAACGCAGCATGCCGAAGAGGTCTGTGTGGCGCGGGTCGGCGTCCCGAACGACGGCGCGCATTTCTGCTTCGAGCGGTGGCAGGTACCGATTGAACAATGTTTCAAACGACATTGTGTTGGATGCTCGAGAATTGCTGGCGACTATGTGATGGTTCGTGAAGTCTTGGACGGTCACGGTTCTTCGCGGCCATTACGACTGAGGATGACTGTCCGGGCCATCGCGATGTCCACTTCCGTATCCACACAGCCATCCCGCAGCAGCGGCACCACAGCTACGGCCGGCCGGCCATTCTTCCACTCCAATTGATCAATGGCCTCCAGTCCATCTTCGAGCTCTTTGTGGCAAGCGATGGCGACCACGCCGGCCGGCTGGTGTTCGGCCAGGAAGCGCACCGCCAGCCGTCCGCCGGGCGCAACACATATACTCTCGTAGCCAGCCTCGGCAGCGGCGGTGCGCAACTGGCAGATAACACACTCGGCAAGGGTGCATCCCGTGCAATCCAACCCCTGCTTGGTCATCTTGCCCAGACAGTCCTGACTGGGGCGTAGACAGTACGGGAGCAGCAGCGCTGGCCGTGCAAAGGGCACGTTTTCCACACTGTCGGTGAGAGTTTGTTGGGTCACAGATTGCCCTCCTTTGCTTTTAGTGTGCCGATTAGCAGCCGGAGTTACGGCGTGGCAGGAATGATAGGAGTGCGCTGGAGAGCCTGAATGTCAGCAGCACTAACGACGAACATGGCGACGCGTAGTTGGGTCACGAGCAGGGTGACGAGTTCGGCCACGGCGGCGGTGGACTCGCTGGCGGCGCGTAGAAACGGCCCAGCGACGCCGCAAGCAGTCGCGCCAAGTGCAATGGCCTTGGCCATCTGAATGCCGTCGCGAATGCCCCCACTGGCGACGATGGGCAATCCCGGCGCACCCCGACGGGCCATCAGCAGGCTTTCGACGGTGGGGATGCCCCAGTCGGCGAAGGCCGCCGCCACCTGGCGTCGCCGCTCGGTCGTGGAGCGGTGCATCTCCACCTGGCTCCACGAACTGCCTCCAGCCCCGGCGATCTCAATCGCTGCCACACCAGCGCCCGTCAGTTGGCGGGCCACCTGTTCTGAAATACCCCAACCTACCTCCTTGGCGACTACCGGTACTTCCAACGTCCGACAGACCGTTTCGATTTTGGGTAGCAGGTCGGCAAAGCGAGTCCCTCCTTCGGGCTGGAGTGCCTCCTGCAACGGGTTGAGGTGTAGGATAAGGGCATCCGCTTCTATCATCTCGACGGCGCGGCGGCACTCATCGGGGCCGTAGCCGTAGTTCAGTTGCACCGCGCCCAGGTTGGCCAATAGTAGAATATCGGGGGCAACGCAGCGCACACGATAGGTTTCGGCCAGGGCGGGGTCTTCAATGGCGGCGCGCTGTGAGCCCAATCCCATCCCAATACCAGCGGCCTGGGCCGCCTCTGCCAGCCGCCGGTTGATCGCGCTGGCTTCCGGTGTGCCGCCGGTCATCGAGGAGATAAGGAGCGGAGCTGCCAACTCCTTGCCCAGCAGTGTGGTAGAGGTATCCACATCTTCGAGGTTGAAGCCCGGTAGTGCACAGTGGACGAAGCGGTAGCGCTCGAAGCCAGTGGAAACGTGCTTGAAGTCAACGTCTTCTTGCAGGTTGATGCGGATGTGATTGGATTTGCGCTGTTGGTGCTGTGGTGACATAGGCTCCTGTGGCGTAACTTGGGATGCTTGTCGGTGTTCTTTATGATAGGTATCTATGATACTTGCAGTGGAGGTGATTGTCAAATCGCCAGTTTGATTGGTTTGACAAACTCTTCTCTGCGGGTAGAATTATGTTGTCATCAGACTCAAGAATCAGAGGGAGGTAGAGACATGTCAGATGTGTTCAAGCGCATCCAGAAAATCATCGTGGATCTGTTGGGAGTGGAGCCAGATCAGGTCACGCCGGAAGCGCGCTTCCGCGAGGACTTGGAAGCGGATTCCCTTGATCTCGTCGAACTGATTATGGCGTTCGAGGAGGAGTTCGGCGGGACCATCTCTGACGAGGAAGCTCAGCAGATCAGGACGGTTGGCCAGGCGGTGGAGTATGTCGAGCAGCATATGAACTGATGAATAGGTTCTGCCCCGGCTGATGTAGGCATAGGGCTACTGGCATCCACCGGTAGCCTTTGCGTATTTGCGCTATCCCTAGAACTGCTTGGTTGCGCCCCAACCGCGCTGTGTTATACTGTACCTGATCACTTCGCTGGAGGATGAAGGGTATGGAATGCAAGATAGAGGAGAACCTGGCACAGTGCACATGCACATACGAGCCCTGTTCCAGGAAGGGCAAGTGCTGCGAATGTATTCGCTACCACTGGCGTATGGGCGAGTTGCCGGGCTGCCTTTTTCCACCGGAGGCCGAGCGCACCTACGACCGTTCCATCGCCCATTTCGTCCGCATTTATGGCCGGCGGTAGGGGCGTTCTTCTGCCAGATCGTTCGGTCTCCCCTATTCTTTCAGGGGAGGAGAGTACCCTCTCTCTCCGCAGGGGGTAAAGTACCATTTCCCTCAAGCCCCAAGTGTCTCCCTGACACCTGTAACCAAAGCGTAACGCCTTAGCAATTCGCAGGCGTGGCCTTGTGTGGTATTCTATGCTTGCCCTTGTACCCCTGCGCCCTTCTGGCACTTCCTTTGCACGGGGCTGGTGAGATTCATTTGAAAGTGGATCAGGGCGAAACAATGCACGAAGAGCGGTAGCGATAGTGGCGATGAGAAACTGGCGGGTCTGGGCGTGTGTAGGAGCGATCGTTGTGCTGGTCGCCGTGACTGGCTGGCCAGGGACAGCACCACCACTCGCACACGCGGAGATTCCACAACGGATTTCTGTTTCTCCGCATCTGGGCTACGGCATCAACGTGCGCCAGGAAGGCAGTATTGACCCGCTCGTCGCACCGCTGGGCTTCGGGTGGGTCAAGTTGTGGGAAGAGTACCAGGAAGAAGGGGTCAACCTGCCTACCGAGAGGTTGCCTTACCAGGTTCTGTTTACCATCGAGTGCAATGGGATGCCCGCGGATCTCGACGAGTGGGGAGACCACGTTGAGGAAATCGCCACTGCTCGCCTGGGGCTCGTCGAGGCCTACGAGATCGGCAACGAACCCAACGTTGAGCGTTTCTGGGGCGGCGCGTCGCCTGACCCCCGCGAGTACGTCCAGGCACTCCAGGTGGCCTACGAGCGCATCAAAGCGGTGGACCCAGCCGCCATCGTCGTGAGTGCAGGGTTGGCGCCGGTGGGTCGTATCCAGGGGGGCTGCCACGGGTTAAATGGCAACGATTGCCATGCGATGGACGAGCGGGAGTTCGCTCGCGTGATGTTCCTCTGGGGCGCGGGCAGCTACTTCGATGCCTTCGGCTACCATCCCTACGGCTTCGCCTACGCGCCGGAGACCGATCCGCACACCGTCTCCAACGGCTTCGCTTTCCGTGGGGCAGAGGTGATGCACGATCTGCTGGAGCAATATGACCTGGGCCACAAGCCCCTGTGGGCCACCGAGTTCAACTGGCTGCGCGAGTGGGAATACATGCCCTCCCATTGTCGCGATGACTACGAGGACAGCTTCGGCTGGATGGAAGTATCCGAGGTGCAGCAGGCCAGCTACATCACGTGGGCCTTCGGGTACGCCGACGAGAACTGGCCCTGGATGGGGGCGATGTTCGTCTGGAACCTGGACTGGCACAATTACAACTGGCTGTGCGAGCCCTCGCGCTACTTCTCAGTGCGCAAAGACAATGGCACCGACGAAGGTGTGCCGGCCCTGGCCTATTCCGCCCTCATCTCGATGACCAAGCGCCCCGGCTACTTCGGCCCAAGGCTGGCAGTCGCGCCGACGGCTCTCACCTTCCTGGCCGATGTGGATGAGCCAGGCGTCTTCACGACCACGCTTCGTCCGTGGAACGCTGGCTACCGTGTGCTGACCTGGACGGCAACAGTATCACTGGGGATGCAGGTGACGCCCACGCTTGCCATCACCACCGGCCTCCAGGGGTCGCCGTTGACAGTGACAGTGGACACCACAGGCTACGCCACAGGCACCTTCACGGGTGGTATCACAGTGACGGCGACGACGACCGATGTGCTGGACGCGCCACAGGCGGTGCCGGTGACGCTGCTCGTCGTGCCGGAGGTGTATCGTGCGTACCTCCCGATTACCCCCCGCTCTTGGCCCTGATACACTTCAGATTTGGCTTTCCCTTTTGTAGAAATTACACTATAATAATCATATCGCAGTAACGCCGTAAAGCGGGAGTATTCTTGACACATCGATTTACCTGGGAGCCTCTTGAAGCCCCTGAATTGGCAAGTATTCGCGGACGCCTTGCGCAATCTCTGGCTGCGACCAGGCGATGGCCTGCCCTGACACCTCGCCGATGGCACTGCCGCCAGTGGCCTGGAGGGGGTTTGGGGGTACGGGCAGAATACTTGCCAGATGCCACCCCCTCAGGGAAATCGGTGTGACAGATTGAGTGGATGAAACCGAGCACGCTGGAGTTGCGTAGTACTGGGTGGAATGTCAAGGCCGGTGAGAAGATCAGTCACCTAAAGTTAAGGAGGATTGCAAAATGGGAGACATATACGAGAAAGTAAAAGGCGGCCGCACAGCGCTGGAGAAACTGACGGACTTCATCCCTGGTTGGAGCGGATATCAGGAGCGTCAGACGCGACGCAAGGCCGACCAACTCCTGCGCCAGACTCTGGCCAAGAAGCTGGCCGATCAGCGCCGGAATCTCGACGCGGCGCAGAAGGAACTGATCGAACACAAGCGCATGGATTTGGTGGACAACGTTGGCGGCGCCGTGACGCAGCTCCAGACCTTCATTGACCGCGTCCGCGTCGCCAGCTACGGCTACTCGGGGCTGTTCGATGCCGCGAAGGTCAACGAGAGCGAGTTGGAACAGATGTACAACTTCGACGCGGCGTTGTTCGATTACGTGGAGCGGCTGGACGCAGCGGCCGGCCGTCTGCGAGAAGCGATCCCCAGCGGCGAGGGGCTGGTCGAGACGATCCGCATCGTCCAGGATATCTGCCGTGAGGCCAACAGCACGTTCGACCAGCGTGAGCATTTGATACTGGGAAGCCAGTAGGTTTAGGAGGTAAGTTACGATGGCACGAATCTTCGATATTGTACAGTTTGTGGACGAGGCCGGCACGGAGATGGTGCACCGCATCCCTGAGCGGGGGTCCGGCGACTTCCGCATCGGGTCGCAGGTGATCGTCCGCGATAGCCAGGCGGCGGTCTTCTTCCGCGATGGTCGGGCGCTGGACACGTTTGGCGCGGGTCCCCACACGATCACTACCGCCAACATCCCACTTCTGGTAGACCTGGTTGGCAAGGCATTCTCGGGAGAGACCCCCTTTAAGGCCGAGGTCTACTTCGTCAGCCTGCGTGAGTTCACGGACTTGAAGTGGGGCACCCCGACGCCTATCACGATCCCGGACCCGGTCCTGCGTATGGCCCGCGTGCAGGCACGCGGCAGCTACGGGTTGCAGATCATAGATCCGCAGCTCTTCGTCAACAAAATCGTCGGCACGCAGGGTATCTACCGCACAGCCGATATACACGGCTTCTTCCGCTCTATGATCCTGACCAAACTGACCGACCTGGTGGGTGAGATGGGCAAGTCGGTGATCGAACTGGCCGGGATGGCGGAGGAACTGACGATGGGGGTGCGGGCCAAGACAGCCGAGGAGTTCGCCGCCCGTGGGGCGAACCTGACGTCGGTCTACGTCGAGTACCTCGGGCCGACCGAGGAGACGGCCAAGGCGATTGACGAGGCCGCTTCTATGGGCGCGCTGGGCGACATGAGCGCCTATATGCAGTTCCAGGCGGCGCGGGCGATGCGCGACGCGGCCCAACAGCCCGGTGGCACTGCCGGCACGGGAGTGGGCCTGGGCGCGGGCGTGGGCATGGGCGCAGCGATGGGGCAGATGCTGGCCCAGAGTATGCAGCAGCCGGCCCAGCAACCTGCACCAGCAGCCCCGGCGGCTCCCGCCGCCCCGAAGACGGCCACGGAGATCCAGGCCACGTTGGATAACCTGGACATGCGGCTGGCCGCGGGGGAGATCAGCGAGGCCACCTACAACAAGCTGTACGCCAAGTGGGAGGCCAAGCTGAAAGAGTTGGGCGGATAGCCTTTACTTGCCTGACCTGCTTGAACCATCGTACACAATCTAACCATTCGGGCCCTCATCCCTATCCCTGAAAGTTCATCTTTCAGAGGGGCTGTTCCTATCCTGCCCGTGCGCCGGGCGAGGAAAAGGAGAAACTGGGGGTGAGGGCCTGTTCGTGAAACGGGGGGCAAATGCTGTCACCTACCCGAAAAATGTCGGTGCGCACGGCAACTCTTCTCGGCCTGGTGCTGCTCTCTTTTGCCCTGCGTATCTACCGGCTCGATGGACAGAGCTTGTGGGGTGATGAAGGATGGGCCATCTATCACGCCGACCGGGAATCGGTCGTTGACGTGCTGCGCGATACCCGTGACGCCGGGAACAATCCGCCACTCTATTACCTGGCCTTGCATTTCTGGATGCCTGTGGCTGGTCGTTCCGAGTTTGCCCTGCGCTACTTCTCGTTTCTATTTGGAGTGTTGGCGGTGCCGGCGATCTTTGTGTTGGGGCGCCGTTTGGGCGGCATGGGCACGGGGATCATTGGTGCATTGCTCCAAACGCTTTCTCCGTACCACATTTACTACAGCCAGGAATTGCGCATGTATGCCCCGATGGTTTTCTTCGTCATTCTCTCTTCCTACCTCTTCTGGCGCTTGTTTACGGCGAGAGGGGGTTGGCCGTGGCAGACATGGGCAGGTTACGCGATAAGCAGTGGTTTGGCTGTGTACTCCCACATTTTTGCCGGACCCGTCATCGTGGCCCACGGGCTCATGTGGCTGGGCGATCTTGCCTGGAGGCGGCGTGATGCCTGGCGTGTGGCTTTTCGTTGCCTGAGTGCGCAAGCGCTGACCCTGTTGCTCTTTTTCCCCTGGCTGGCCTTCATCTGGGGCCGGGCGGCGACTCTATCGGGACAGGTCCAACGGATGGGCGTCCCTTTATTGACTATCCTGCGCCGTTGTCTCAGCGATTTCAGTGCCGGTGTACCGCTCACTTCCTCAGCACCGGAGGAAGCAGGTTGGCCGTTATTGATTCCCTTCCTGCTGTCACTGGTGCTGGCTCTATTGTGGCCGTGGAGGCGACGTAACGCGGCGTTTCTGGTTGCCTGCTTGAGCGTGCCCATTCTGGCGATCTTCTTTGTCTCTTTTCCCACCCTGCCCGGTTGGACGCGCTATTTTGTCGCCGCCAGCCCTCACTACTACCTCCTACTGGCCCGGGGGGCGGATGGCCTGAGACAGTTCGCGCTATCCAGCTCTCCCACAGCAAAGTGGCAGCTTGGGTATGCAGGGTTGACTGCGTTGCTGGTCGCGCCTCTAACCTTTGCCCAGGCCCGCTCGCTGCACCACTACTACACCGACCCGGCCTATTGGCGCTGGGATTACCGTGGGCAAATCGCTACCATGGCAGAGGCCGCTCGGGGAGGTGCTGCTATAGTTTTCAACGGTGGCAATGTACCACTTCTTTTCAAGTACTATCTCCCCGCCGACATTCCCTATATTGTCGTTCCGTCGGTCTGTGATGGGGATGAGGAGCGTGTCCGGAGCGAGATCGCTGCTGTCGCCACTGACTATGAACAAGTCTGGCTGGTGCGCGTGTTGCCACTGCCCTGCGATTACAACCAGCGGGCCGCCCAGTGGCTCAACGAGCATACCTATCGGGTCAGCGAGACCTGGCTGGAGAACAACGTCTTCTCTCACTATCTGGCCCCGGCGAGAATGGGAGCCTTTCGTCCTCCCGCTCAGGCTGAGTCCGTTACTTTTGATGGTCGGTTCGAATTGTTAGAGTTTACCTTGAATCAGGATCACGTGGCCCTAGGTGGCACATTGGCAGTGGCCCTGCGCTGGCGTGTCCTTTCTCCTATGGAGGTGAACTATAAGTTCTTCCTGGCCTTGCTGGGCCCCAACGATGAGGTTCTCTCCCTGCAGGATGGCATGCCGCTGAACTGGTTGCGACCCACGACGTTGTGGGAGGCGGGAACCATCGAGGATGATCACTGGGGAATGGCAGTGAGTGCAGACACGCCAGTCGGTACGTACCCGCTTTACGTGGGGGTGTATGATCCTGCCACCGGGGAGCGGCTCCCCCTTCTGACCCCGGATGGAGAGGTCGTGGACGACAAGATGTTGGTGACGGAGATCGAGGTCCGTTGAGTCTCTCTATGGAGGTGGTGTGGCGACCTCCACCGTTGTCACCAACACGTGGTCGCCGGTTGGCTCGCTCACTGCGTCCAGCACCGGAAGCCGGGGGCCGTCCTCCAGGTAGAACCCCACCAGAATCTGGTATTTCCCCGCTGGTGTGTCGGGGCTGATGGGTACGCGATACTCATCGGCGACGACGTCCCCCACCAACCACCACGAGCTGGGGTAGCTGCCGTCACATGGGAAGATGTCCTCCTGTCCCCATATCCGCCCACCTTCTCCCGGGCCGGGCGGGGCCCACAGGTGCACGAAGACCTTGTACCAGTCCGCCATCCTGGCCTGGGCCAGCCAATACAGGCGCAGGCGGATGGTATCGCCAGGGGCAAAGGGACCTGCTGGCGGGTCATAGCCCAGCAGGCGAATCTTCCCATCAAAATTCGCTTCCAGCGTCACGGTCGGGCTGATCTGGGCTGTGCTGCCCGCCGGCGTGCGATAGACGACGGAGTAGAGCGTGTCCCCGATGTACTGCCTGTGGACGATCTGGCCGTCGGGGAACGCGGCTTGCAGGGTGGGCAGGGAGTTGGGGTCTTCGAGGACGACGATCACGTGCGTCGTCGGCACCTCGGTGACGCTGGGGTAGACGACGCAGCGCCGGCCGATGTAGCTCCGAATGCGTTCCGGCTCGTCATCCAGCAGGAACGCCAACGTTGGATAAGACCTGTACACCGGCGAGGTGTAGATACGTTCTCCTCGCGGCAGTGCTGCCATATATTCCCCCATCTGGCGCAACCCCACGTCGAAGGCGATGAAGAGGTCGTCGGACCGTCCCCAGACGAGAAAGTAGTCCCGGGCAGTCTGTATCCCGATCAGCGTAAAGACGAGGGTCAGCAAGAACACAGCTCCCGTTGAGGCTATCCGCCGGGCGTGGGGGAGCCACCGTGTGGCGATTGCCACACTCAGGTCGTAGAAGGTCACTGCCCCCAATCCCACAAGTGCGGCCACTGCTGGCGCTCCCCCCACCATCCGTCCGAAATGGGGTGGATAGTCGGTCAGCGCGCTGGGCAACAGCATCCCCCCCAGCCAGCAAAGCAGGAACAGGTGAGGAAGACGGCGGCGTGCCACGCACCTGCCCAGCCCCAGCGCGAATAACACGGCTTGGATGGGATCGAGCACCGGGCGTCCTGGCAAGTTCTGGCGGTCATTCAAGTCTCCCTCTCCCTGGAAGAAGAGTCCCCTCACTACTTTGTCAACCCCTTCCAGGAAATCATCGCGCATGACCTGATTGGAGCGCATGGTGAGCCAGTAGGGGTGCACGGCGAAGAAGTGAGCCAAAGGCGCAACCACGAGCAGCGCAACGCAGGTCACGATTGCCAATATGCGCCAGTTGGCTCTCAGAAAGCCACGTTCAAGGATGGCGCGGCAGCCGAAGAACAGTGCCAGGAGGAGTGGCACGAAGAGGGCAGTGGGGTAGGTGTAAAGGGTCAGCCCCAGGACAATCCCTGCTGCGACGGCGTGCCAAGATCGCCGGTGATGCAGGGCCCACCAGATAGCGCCGAATGCTGGCACCGCCAGGGCGGGCACCATGATGTACTCCATTCCAACGCGGCTGAGGTGCACGTGCCAGTACAGTATCGCCAGGCTGAGCGCGGATGCCATCCCCAACTTCATCGCCCGCCGTTCCCCCGCATGCTCCCGAAACATCTCCCGCACGGCAAAGAACAGCAGTGGCACGGTCAGAGTGCCAGATAGAGCGGACACCAACCGCCCCCCCAAGAGGATGGGGCCGGTTGCTTGGAAGAGCAACGCGATCAGGTAGGGATGCAGCACATATCTGCCAAACTCTATCTCAAAGAAGAGCGGAGGAAACGGGTCCCAGTGGGGGAGGCGGAGGGCCAGCAGGTTATTGAAGGCCTCGTCGTAGTGGAGGCCGGGAGGGAGCCGATCAATGTGGTAGAAACGAAGGCCCGCCGCCAATGCTGTGACGAGTAGCAGGGCGGCACAGATGAAGTGACCTGTGTGTGGTTTCTTGTTTTTACGCGCCTGTGGGTTGGTCAACATCCAGGGCCTCGGCCAACTGGCGATGCACGCCAGCCGGCAGCGGCTTGAGCTTGCCTGGCCCCCGCAGCCAGGCTTTCACTTTCTTGCCGTAGAAAGCCGGCACCGGCGAAGCGGCGGCGTCCAACGTGAGGTCGGGATTGACGAAGACGATGGCCGCCCGCACGGGCACCTCGACGTCTGGCAATTGTTTGGCCAACCAGCGCTCCATTTTGTATACCTGTCGCTCGGCCTCGATGTCGGGGGCACCCAGCGCCTCCTGGCCTGCGAACTGCCGGAAGAACTTTCCCCGCTGGCGGTGTTTCCATCGGCCATTCTCCTGACAAGTCACCTGCCCACCCTGTGTCTTGACCACGAAGACGGTGCAGCCGCCAGATTCCAGCAGGAGGTGAGGAACAGGAAGGATGTATTGCAGAAGTATGTAACGGTTGTCCAGGCCCTTGAGAGCCTGGACCAGCGCGTCGTGATGGGCCAACTTGCCGACGTAACGGTCGGCGAAGAAGCCCCCCACCACCGAGAGGCCAAAGCCCAGCACCAGGCTCACCAGCATCAGCACGAGCCACTCCGACTTTATGAAGGAGATAATCAGGCCAGCTACTAATGCCAGCAGTCCGGCCAGCGTCACATACTGACCGATGAAACTGAACACACGGACGTGGCGTTCGTTGCGGATGATGTGCATTTCGACCTAACCTCCCAGCCCCCCTCCTCGCTTCTCCCTCCCCGCGCCGGGGGAGAGGATGGGAGAGGGGTCTTTTCATCCTTCGAAACGGCCCAGCACCAGACAGGCATTTTGCCCGCCCAGGCCGAAGGAGTTGTTGAGCGCGACGCGCACGCCAGCCTTGCGCGCGCCCCCCGGCACGTAGTCCAGATCACACTCCGGGTCGGGGACCTCCAGGTTGATCGTCGGATGGATGATCCCTTGCTCAATCGTCAGCACGCACACGGCGGCCTCAATCGCCCCGGCCCCTCCCATCGTGTGACCGATCATGGATTTGGTTGAGCTGATGGGAACCCTGTAGGCGTGCTCGCCAAACGTCCGCTTGATCGCCCAGGTCTCGATGGGGTCGTTGATCGGTGTGCTACTGCCGTGGGCGTTGATGTAGCCCACGTCGGCCGGCGTCAGGCCGGCGTCTTCCAGCGCCCACTGCATGGCCCGGCTGGCCCCCATCCCCTCCGGGTCCGGCTGGGCCACGTGGAAAGCGTCGGATGAGGATGCGTGGCCCAGCACCTCGGCGCGGATGCGCGCGCCCCGCGCCTGGGCATGTTCCAATGCCTCGAGGACGAACACTGCGCATCCCTCACTGCAGACGAAGCCATCGCGATCGGCATCGAAGGGGCGGCTGGCCCGCTCCGGCTCGTCGTTGCGGGTGGAGAGCGCTCGCATGGCGCAAAAGCCAACGATGAGAGCAAAGTGGATCAGCGCTTCCACACCTCCGCAGATCATCACGTCGGCCCGCCGGGCGCGGATAAACTCGGCGGCCTCTCCCACGGCCTGCGTGCCTGTCGCACAGGCGGAGACCACCGTGCTGATAGGGCCCTTGGCCCCCGCCCAGTGGCTCACATGATGGGAGGGCATGTTCACCAGCGGCGAGGTGGCGCTGAACGGGTTGACACGAGCCAGCCCCTTGGCTCGGAATGTGTCTACCCCCGCGATAGCGCGATCCATGCCCCCAATGCCGCTTCCGATCAGCACGCCAACGCGCTCCTCGTCGGCCAGTGGCAGGCCCAGCCCCGCGTCTGCCAGCGCTGCCTGGGCCGTTGCCACGGCCACCTGCGAGCAGCGTGACATGCGGCGGGCCTCCTTGAAGTTGATGTACTGCCTGGGATCGAAACCTTTCAGTTCACCGGCGATACGCACCGGCAGTTCTGAGGCGTCGAACTGAGTGATAGGGCCGATGCCGGAGCGTCCGGCCACCAGCCCTTCCCAAGTTTCCTCCAGCGTCAGACCCAGGGGAGTCATCATCCCTACGCCGGTGACGACGACGCGCCTACGCTCGCTCATTTGTGCTCCTTTGCCAATCCATTGCGAATCGCTGCCACTACATTGCCTTGCACAGCCCTGCGCGCCTGCCCGATACTGTTCTTGATCGCGCGTCCATTGGAACGTCCGTGGCCTATAATCACCACGCCGTTGACTCCCAGCAATGGCCCGCCGCCAACCTCGAAGGGGTCCACCCTCCGCGCTACCCGGCTGAAGGCCGGTTTCGCCAGCAGCCCCCCCACTGCTGTCAGCGGCTTGGCCCTGATCTCGTCCCGGATGAGGTCAGTCAGCACTTTAGCCGTGGCCTCGATCGTCTTGATGAAGACATTGCCGGTGAAGCCATCGGCGACGACGACATCGGCGTAGCAGGCCGCCGCCTCCTTCGGCTCGATGTTGCCGACGAAGTTCAAGCCAGAGTCGGCCAGCAACTTGTAGGCTTCCTTCACCAGCGTATTTCCCTTGCCCGGCTCCTCGCCGTTGGAGAGGAGCGCCACGCGGGGCCTGGCACAACCCAGCACAGCCCGTGCGTAGATGTCGCCCATCAACGCGAACTGGAATAGGTGCTCGGGCCGGCAGTCGGCGTTGGCACCGATGTCGAGCGCAACGACGCGGCCGGCGGGCAGAGGCATGATCACGGCCAGCACCGGGCGCTTCACACCCCGGATACGCCGTAAAGTGTGCAACGTGGCTACTGCCAGCACGCCCCCTGTATTGCCCGCGGTCACGCAGGCATCGGCTCTGCCGTCACGTACCAGGTTCATCCCTACGTGCATCGAAGAGTTCTTTTTCTCCCGCGCGGCCCACGCCGGTTCGTCGTCCATCTCGATAACCTGTGGGGCATGGATGATCTCCAGTTCGAGCCCGGCAGTGTCATGGCGCGCCAGTTCCTGCCGGATCGCATCCTCGCGTCCGACGAGGATGATCTCATCACCCCATTCCCGTGCCGCCACCACTGCCCCCTCAACGTCGGGGACAGGGTGGTTGTCGGAGCCCATTGCATCGAGGACAATTCTCATTGGAAAGTGTACCCCCTGTCAATCACTCTTACCAGCGAAGATAACTTCGGCGCGTTCCAGCAATTCCTTGCTCCGCTCCGGGGCCGTGTTCTTCGTCTCCAAGTACTTGGCCAGCAGCTCGCGGTCGGTCATCTCCTCCGGGGCCAGGCTCCCTAACCGCACCCGCGCCTCCCGCTCGACCTCGTGAACGATGCCCGCAATGAAGTAAGCGTCGGAGAGCAGCCCGCGCACGTCCCGGTCGCGCAGCAAAGGCTCCTGGTCGGCCCGCAGTTGCAGGATCAATCGCACCACGGCTTCGCGCAGGTCATACCCGGCGACTGTCTGTTGCAGCGCCAGCAGTGGATTGGCGGTCTCGCGCACGTCGGCGCGCACGGTGACGAAGGAGCGGGCGTCCACCTCGACGAACTCCCACGTCGTCTCCCCCCGCGCCAGTTCCACCCAGCAGAAGCCCTTGGGTTGCCCCTCCTCGCCGAAGTCAATTCGCTCCAGGCTGCCGGCGTAGACTATGGGCGGGTAACCGCCGTCGTTGAGGCTCTGGTGCTTGTGGATGTGGCCCAAAGCGGCGTAGTCCCAGGCCGGGTCGGCCAGGGCGGATTTGAGCACCACCGCGTCCCGCCCGATCATCACGCTTCGCTCGGAGCCGTAGGTGGCGCCGGAGATGCTCAGGTGAGTGGTCAGCACCGCCGGAACGTCCGGATCCAGTTGGGCCGCCAGCGCGCGGATGTTGTCGGTGACGATGCGCTGGAGGGCCTCATCCAACTGCTCAATGGGAAGGCCACGGTAGTCGTCGTGGGCCAGGAGCCGCTGGCGGACCGGGTAGGGAACGGTGGCGACCTGCACCCAGCCACGACGGGTCTCGATGGTGTGCACTCTTTCGTCTCGCCCCACAATGACGTGGGGCACGCCCAGCGTGCGGAAGATGTCCACGCTGGAGGCCCGCTGGACCATCGTCGGCAGGTCGTGGTTGCCCACCAGCAGGACGACGGGCACGCCGGCGTCGGCCAGCCGCTTGACCCGGCGGGCGAAGGCGCGCTGGTAGGTGGGGCTGGGGTTGCGGCGCTTGTAGGCATCCCCGGCGAAGACAACTAAGTCCACCTCGCGTTCCAGGCCGTAGTCAATCAGCTCGTCGAAGCGGCGCAGGAAGTCCAGCACCCGCCGGTTGACGCCGGTGGCGGGGTCCAGCCGGCCGTAATTCTCCATGCCGATGTGGAGGTCGGCGAAGTGGAGGAGACGAATCTTGGTCATCGGTAGGTTGGTAAATTGGTAGAGTGGTAGATTGGTCGAGTGCACTTGCTTTTCCGGCCAATTCAGATATAATGCCTGCGGGCGGAGCGGAAACTCCACAGGTGTGGGGCCTTGCCTAACAAGCAAAGGGTACCTTCGGGTATGGGGTTCGAGTCCTCTCCGCTCCGTCCGTGTTTGCTTGACAAAAATCAGATTCTGTGCTAAAATATCTTCGCTTGTTAGGCGAGGGGACGCGAACCGTCCCGAAGGCACCGGGTTGTCCCGGTGCTTTTGCTTTTTCTATGGAGTACGTTGCCCATATCCGCAGTCGTTTCCCCAACCGCGTTCTCTCTGTGGTTCTCTTTGGCTCCAAAGCCCGAGGAGACACTGACGCCGAATCGGACATTGACTTGCTGGTGCTGGTGGATGCTGAGAGCAGCGAATTCCGCTCCGAACTATGGTGCATCGCGTCCGATGTCTCGTTGGAGTACAACGTGGTGCTCTCAGTGCGGGTGTTTGGTCGTGCTCGCTGGGCTGAGATGCGGCGCATTCGCCTCCCCCTGTACCGCGCGATTGTGGCGGACGGTGTCCCTCTGACACTCGAACGTATCCCCACCTAGCCGCGCCTCTCACAGCACCGCCCGGCCCCGCGCCAGCACCGTCTCCGGATCCTCCGCCTCACGAACCCCCATCGCGGCGTAGAACTCCTACTTCCCCGTCGCATCCATTGCTCTGAGAATTCGCTCCACCTGTTGCTTTAGAGACGGAAGATCACCTTGAACGATCTCCCACACAAGTCGCAGGTCCACGTCGAAGTAGGCGTGAATGATCCTGTTTCTCAAAGCGATGATCCGGCTCCACGGAACCTCGACGTAAGTTTGGCGAAACCTGGCGGAGAGATTACGGCTGGCCTCGCCGATAATTTCTAACTGTCGCACGACGCCGTCTTGGAGAAGCCTGTCGCGCAGAAACTGCTCGGCGGGTACGTCCTGCACGTAGTCTCGTATCTGCTGAATGGCGTCCAGGATGTGCCGCAGGTAGACCGTGTCATCCTTCTTCATCGTACAGGATCCTCTTCTCTTTTTCGACGTAGGGGCGGATGTATGGGCTGAGCGCGCTCTCGCTGACCAGATCCACCTCACATCCCAGAATGCGACCGAGTTCTTCTTCTAATCCAAACCACTTCAATCCGAGGGGTGGACGTCCACCGGGGGGCTTGAGTTCCACTAGGATGTCAATGTCGCTTTCCGGCGTGTGCTCCCCTCGCACAAAAGAGCCGAAGACGGCTACCCGTCTGATGTAGGGGCGTAGCACGGGTAAGATTTTCTCTCGCAGTTCGTCAAACTTGTCCATCGAACATCCTCCCGGCTCTGGCGATCTCAGGCTAGATTCCCTCTCCCGCTCCCTCCCCCCTCAACACCGCCCGGCCCCGCGCCAGCACCGCTTCTGGGCTTACCATCTCCTGCACCCCCATCGCGGCGTAGAACTCCGGGGTGCCGTAGGTGCGGGTGCGCACCACCACCGGCATCGGCACGGCATGGCCCAGGATGAGCGCCTGCTGGCGGGTGTCGAGCCGCGCCAGCACCTCCCGCAGCGCCGCCGCCCCGCTGATGCCCGCAAAGACCGCCCGGATGTCCGCCTCGTCGTCCAGCAGGCAGGTGACGCGGGTGCCGATCTGGCTCATCACCTCCGGGTCAATCCCGCTGGGCCGCTGGTCCACGATCAGGAGCGTGACGTTGTACTTGCGCAACTCGCGGGCGATGGTGCCGAAGATGGTGTGCCGGGCGACGGCGGGATCGAGGAATTTGTGCGCCTCCTCGATGGTGATGACCAGCGGGCGTGGCCCCTTCCCCCGCTCCCCCAGCGCCTCCTCCGTGCGCCGGACGTAGTGGGCGTGGATGCGGCGGGTGATGTAGTTGGCCACCAGCAGATAGGCCTCCAGGCTGCTGCCGTAGCGTCCGAACTCCAGGATGACGTTCACCCCCCGGTCCAGGTAGTCCAGGATCTGCTTCACGGCGTCCTCCGGCACCCGCTCTTGCAGAAAATCGAAGCGGCGGAACAGCCCCAGTTTGCGCTGGATGGCCCCCAGGGTGCCACCGTGGAGGGTGCCCCGCTGCAGAGCGTCCTCCAGGTCCTCCAGCGGGTCATCCTCGTCCAACAGCCGGGCGATCCAGCGACGCCCCATCCGTCGGCGGAGGAAATAGAGGGCGCCCACCTGCACGTCCGAGAGGGCCATCAGGCTGGCGAGGCCGTCCACGTCCTCCGGCTCGATCTGGTCGTGGCCGATGCGCACCACAGCGTCCACCTTGCTCCCCCGCCGCCGGGATGACTCCTCGTCCAGCGTGAAGACGGAGACCTGGTTGTGAAAAATCTGGCGCAGTCCCTTGACCTCCCGCTGGGCTTCGTCCTGGCTCTTCCAGCCGTACTCGTTGTGCATATCGAAGACCAGGTTGACCGCCACGTTCTCCCGAATCAACCCGACCAGCAGCGTGCGCGTGAGGAAGGTCTTGCCGGTGCCGGTCTTGCCGAAGACCCCCGCCGAGCGCTCGACGAAGCGGTGCAGGTCGAGCGCCACGTGGACGCCCTCCATCTCCAGCGGGTCGCCGACGTAGAAGTAGCCCTCCTCCGTCTCCTGGCCGAAGATGAGAGCGACCTCCTCCTCGCTGGCAGGATAGACCGGGGCGAAGTGGGCCGGGATGGTCTTGACCGGCTTAGGCTCGCGCCCCCCCTCTTTCCCCCCCAACTTTGGGGGGGAGGGGTCCAGCACCAGCATCGGCGCGACGTGGATGCGCCCGAAGACGGCGCTGCCCTGGTAGACGCGGACCAGGAAGGGGTCGGAGGTATCTGGCGGGGCCTTCTCGATGAGCGGGTTGAGGGCGTCCAGTTGCACGTCGGTGACGATGGAGAAGAAGCGCCGCCCGGTCTGGCCGCGCACGACGACGTAGCGGCCCACGGCCAGCCCTTCAATGACCGTACCCCGGTCAAGTTTGACGTCCAGCCCTTTAGAGAGGCTCCCGCCGACGACGATGCCGAGCCTTTGGAGGGGCTGAGGCTCGATCGAGCGGGGGCCGAGGAAGGCTTCCAGTTCTTGCTCAGGTGAACGCTCATTCATAGGGAACCTCACCGCTCAGCGCGCCGGTGCGCTGCAGGTACTCAGTGATTCGTTGACCGAACTCCCGGAGATCCTTTCGACCGTTTATCAAAGCATCGTACAACTTCGCTGGATCAACGGCCAGGTATTCGTGCACCAAGATGTTGCGAAGGCCGGCGATAGGGGCCAGGTGCTCCGCGAAGGCAGGGGGTAGCACACCCTCCTTCCCGAGGCTCTCAATCGCCTGGCGGTAGTCCTCAACGCGGGCATTGTAATCAGCGGAGATGATGTGCGTGGCGATATCTACCACAGCTTGAGCGGCCAGTTGCAGGCTGTGCTGGGCCGCACGATACCTCACAAAGTCGGATACCAATTCACCGAGGGAATACTGAGCATAGTGATCCAGTTCAGCGACGTAGGTCTTCAGGGCCTCCAGGCGCTCCACCACAGTCTGAACATCTACCATCAGATTCTCCTTCCGGCTAGGTGTCCGAAGTGTTGCAAAACGTACTTGCGTTTAATCCGACGCAGCGGCGCAGTGTCCACGTAGTCCCGCAGCGCCGTCGTCTCGAAGCACACACGTATCGCATCGTCCGCACAGTAGAGCACCCGGCCGTGATAGTAGATGCGATGGCGCAGCAGCGGCGAGGCCCCGGCTAAGTCCACCACGTACACGTCGTTCCGGTGGAAGACGCTGCCCAGTTCGCCGATCAGGCGGAGCACACGGTCGAACCGCTCACCTTCCGGCACCTCAGGGTCAAAGAGCACGGCCACGTCCACGTCCGAAAGCGGCCCCGCGTCACCCCGCGCCTGGGAGCCGTAGAGGTAGGCTAGCGCGACCCCGTACCGCTCAAAAGTCTCATCCAGTGCCTGTTGATATGGCTCCAAATTCCTCAACGGCCCACGCATCATCTTTCACCGTTCTCTGTCAAGAGACTGCACTCGGTTGCGGCTCCCTTGAGCAAGGCCCAGCGGCGGCGCACGGCCTCGATTTCCGCGCTATCCCTTTCCGCCAGGGGCAATCCCAGGCCCGTTGCCAGCCGGAGGATGGCATTGGTTTGCTGCCAACGCAGAGCGATGGAGGCTTCCCTTTGCTCCTCGGCCTCGATGGCCGCAACTGCCTGCCAACGCCCCCGAAATTCCTTGGCCAGTTGACTGTTCACAGCGCTTTTCATCTTCACGCGGGGGTATCTAGTGAGAGAACCTATCGCCACACCTTCGTCGTTGTGTAAGACGCCCCGTGCTTTTCCAATAACCCAACCAGCCGGTCGGCGACGCGGGCGGGGACTAGGACCACACCCGGCCCCAGCCGACGGCCCACCCGGTCAATCAAACCGCGCTTCTCGCTCACGTAGACCTTGTCATCCGTCCGCTTCTCCACGCGATAGCCGTACAGGGCACGGTGCAGAGCCCCCTTGTCCCGGCTCGTCATCCCTTGTGTGGAATAGGTCACCAGCAACGCCGGTTCCAGCCTCGGGTGGGATTCAGATACCAGAACCAGAGCAGGGTCAGCCCAGATCACAACCCCCTCACGCGCCACTTCCCACAGGAAATGTGGGTCGAGGGTGCCATCTCGCAGGTTCTCCATCACAAATGAGAAGGAATGGGCCAGGTCATACCGCCCAGCAATTTCGGCCGCCAGCCCCAGCGCAGCCTCGGCCTCCGGGCCAAGTTCAGGGTTGTGGTCGGTATCGAAGAGGAGTAAGACATCTATGTCGCTCTTGCGGCGGAACTCACCAGTGACGACCGAACCGAACAGGACGGCGGCTTTGAGATTCGGGATGTCGCCGGCCCGGGCAATAAAGTGAGCCAGAGCGGGGTACAATTCCTGGGGAATGTTCATCCGACCCAGGCTTCGATCTGCTGCACCAGTCTTAGACATTCCTTCACCACCTCCCCATCCCCTTTCCCGCCGTACCAGCGCCCGGCTCGCAATTGATCGAGGCGCTCGAAAACCATCGCGATTTCACCCTCACCGTGCCGCCGTAACAGGTGGGGCACCCCAATGTGGGTGTCTTTGTGAGTCCCATGCCTGGTCTCCATCCCATAGGCGATCAGATGGTGAGCGAGCCCGTAGCAGAGTTCTGTGACGGCGGCTACGTGGTGGCCTTCGGGGTCGGGCAGCAACTGATTCAGGCTACGGCGCAACTGCTGTGTTCTCCTCCGATGATCTTCTGGTTTCACAAGGGAGACCTTTCTGTCAGCGTGGATACAGAAACGAAGATAACCGCGCGATTCTGTAACCAGGGTTCAGCACAATTGTACTATGATCATCTACGGCAAGCAAGTCACGATGGCACGACGAGTCCCTTCCGCTCCAGATACTCGACGATACAGCGGGCGAAGAAGCGGATGTCGTCGGGGTCGCGCTGCAAGTGCTCGTAGACCTTGACCGGGTCCACCTCTTACTCATCATCAAACATCGCCATCGGTCCCCAGCGGGGCTCGCACAGCGCGGTCAGATCGGCCTCAATCTCCTCAGCAGCCCCTCCAGCCGCACCGGGTCGCCGGCCAGCAACCGTGCCAATTCACGTCCCGCCTCGACCAGGAATGTCTCTCGCTCGTCCTCCGGCCGGGCGGCAGCAGCAGCACGCAGGCTGGCTGCCAGCAGTTCGTCGGCCGGTACCTCACGCGCTTCCAGCACCAACCGGAAGTAGTCGAAGCGGGCAGTGAAGGTCTGCACCTCCTCGTCGCTGCACTGGTAGAGCCAATCAAGCGTCACCGGAGGTTGCGCGGGCAGGCAGTGGCGGACGTTCTCACCATCGCCACAGCCCACCGCCAGCACGCTGACCTCGATGGGCACCTGGCGGTTCTCGCGCTGGTCGCGCACGACCTCTTCGGGCGGGTTGGTGCCGATGAACTGGCGCACGAAGGGATCGTCCTCCACGCTGACGTCGTAGATCAGGCCATAGATGGCACTTCCCGGCGTCTGCCCTTCCGCCCGCACGAACGAGCCGAAGGCCGGGATGTCGGGCTGCATCACCGCGCAACCGATGGTGAAACTGCGCGTGCCGGCCCGCAACACCCGTCCAACCTGCAAGCCCTTATTGCTCATCTGCCGTACTTCCTCCTGCCCCGACGGGTCAGGGCCTTGTAATACGCCTTTGGTGAGAGGGCCGGCCGGACGCCCGCGCGCAGAAGTGCCGTGGTCACCATCTCCTCAAACGCCTCCCGCTCTGGGCCGCTGACGTAGGCCAGTTCGTCGGCGCGGGCCAGCGCGTAGGGATAGTCGCCGGTGATGCGTGCCTGCACAGCGAAGCTGGCGTGAACCAGTGCCAGCCGGTCGGTGTCCCTGGCCACCCAGGCCGGCAGCTCTATTCGAGCGATGACCGGGTTGTGCTCTCCATCGGCGAGGTTAAGGTAGAAAAAGTAGATGGTGTGACCAGCGGGGAGATAATGCTTGTGGTTGATGGACGATGGGCTGACGAAGAGGGCTGAGCGCGCGCCGGGAGGCAGCGTCTCGAAGACGGCGCGGTCGGGCAGGTGTTGCAGCGGATTGGGCTCCTCGTTGGCTCGCGTCGCGTCTCCTCCGACGTTGGCCAGGTGCAGCAAGCGTGTCACTTCGCCGTGGCGCGGGCGGCTGGTGAAGGCGGCCACAACTGCGCCGGTCTCGCGGATACGGTTCAGTTGGTCCAGATAGGCCATCACCTTGGCGCGTTGCCACTCCTCGGATTGCTCCTCCAGCACCCACATAATGAGGGTGCCATCCACCACTGCGATGGTATGTCCCGTCGGCTCGGCGGCGCACAGATCGGCCAGGCGGGTGATCTCGGCCAGGTCTCGCCGCACGTCGAGCAGGTTCCCGGCCACCAACAGCCCGTTCTCGTACAGGTCGGCCTCGGTGTAGCCCAGCGTGGGCTGGCTGTACGCCTCGGGCCTCTCACCGCTGCCGTGCCGGTAGACCATGCTACCGACGTTGATCAGGTAGTAGAGCGCGGCTCCGTGCCGGTCGGGATGAACCTGCGAGCCGTCGGCGGCGATGAACGTGAATCGCTGCGGAATGGTGGGCAGGGGGTGGATGGTGTCAAGCGGTTCGCCAGTCGGGATAGCGGCACGCATGGCGCGGGCGGGGTGGCGCAACTGTTCGCCCTGGTCAGCATATTCAGCCAACCAGCGGCGTGCCAGTACCACCAGGTCGGCGTACTGCCGCTGGCGGGCGGCCAACTCCTCGCCCATCGCCTGTACCTGTGCGGTCAACCTGCTCAGTTCGAGCGCCACTCAGACCTCCTCGCGCCTGACAATTGAATGTACCACGATTGCTCCCCCGATTTCGTCGGGCTCTAGACGAATTATACTTGAGGCGTCGGACGCTGACAAGCAGAGTTTCTAGCGGTTTCCGAGTATTAGAGCTTTTCCTCACTTTGGGGAATAGTGACTGTTTCAGGTTTGGTGATGGGTGAGTTGGGATTGATCTTCAGCGACGCGGCTTGCTGCGCAATGCACACTGCCGCAAGTGATAGGCTTCATCATGCGCTTGGCGCGTCTGCCACAGTTTCCAAGCGATGGCCAACCAGCGGTTCGCCAGACAGGGCCTGCACATTGGCAGGCGATGGAAAGCGTTGGCGGTCGTCACCGAATTTGACCAGCAAAGCTGGCGCCAGGTAATCGCCAGCTCCGGGCAGTGAGTCAAAGAACGGGTAATGTGTTGCTACTCATCCAACAAATCATCGGACCGATGCTGTAGCGTCCTGGTTGATGTTCAAGAAGAAGCTGCTCTTTGTTGTCACTGAATCCCCCACCAGTACATATCCGCCAGTTTCTGGTGCTCCTCCCGCAGCCGCACGTAGCTCTCGTACCGGTGCGAGCTCACCCGTCCCTCCTCCGCCGCCTGTATGACCGCGCAGCCTGGTTCTACGGTGTGCGTGCAGTCAGAAAACCGGCAGTGGGCCACGAACGGGGCGATGTCGGGAAAGTAAGCATCCAATTCCTCCGGATCCACGTCGAAGAGCGCCAGGGCGCGGATGCCAGGGGTATCGGCTACCCAGCCGCCCACGTCCAACGGGACGAGTTGTGGCACAACGGTGGTGTGACGTCCCTTGGTAGTGGCCTGACTCACGTCCCGCACCCGTAACCCCAGGTCGGGCTGCATCGCGTTGAGCAGACTGGTCTTTCCTGCGCCGGATGGTCCCACCATTACCGAGAGCTTCCCTTTGAGTTGGCGGCGCAGCCCTCTGATGCCCCTTCTTCTTAGAGCACTGGTGTACAGGACGGGGTAACCGATCTTCTTGTAGGCACCAAAGAGAGCGCGTGCTTCCCGGCGCTTTACCAGATCAATCTTGTTGGCACACACGACGGCGGGGATGTGCTGGATCTCGGCTCCCACCAGCAACCGGTCGAGCATGCGCAGGCTGGGGGAGGGTTCCGCGCAGGAGAAGACGAAGATGGCCTGGTCGGGGTTGGCGACGATGACTTGCTCCCGCTCGGCCAAATAGCCATCGCGATCCCAGCGACGGGAGCCACGCCCACGAGCGAGTGGAGCTAACCGCGCCAGCGCCCGCTCCCGCTCGCCGATCTCTTCGACCATCCCGGTGCCGTCTTCGGCCAGGCTGATGCGCACTCGGTCGCCAGTGGCTAAGAGATCAGTGTCTCGTCGCTCCTGTTTGAGCCGCCCCCGCACCTGGCAGACGAAATCACCTGCGTCAGTATGGACGGTGAAAAAACCGCTTTGTGCCTTGATGACCAAACCATCGAGCAAATCAGGTGCCAGTATGCTGTCCTCCTCAATACCGCGTAATCACTGTCCATTGTAAACGCATTCGGTGCTCCTGTCAAAACGAGCGTGCGGGGGCCCGCACCGGCCTGAAGCGTCGGTGTTGGATGAGTGCTCCAGCACCGCCTGGCTTCGACGAGGCTCAGCCTGAGGTTTACGGCGGTGCAGCTCACCGGGCCATCTATCGCTCTAGGACTGAGATACAACCTGTCTGAGTTGGCGACTTGACAATGGGGGACTCGCAGTTACAATGGAATTACTTTCTTCCACGAGGAGGTATTCAAGTGACTTACGCAGATATTTTGCGTCCTTCCACCAAACAGTACGCCCGGCTCTACGACGTCGCCTTGATTCTTTGCGGCAGCTTGTTCGTAGCTCTATCCGCTCAGGTTGCCATTTACCTGACCTTCAGTCCCGTCCCCATCACCGGGCAGACCTTGGCCGTACTCCTGGCCGGGGCGCTGCTTGGCAGCCGGCGGGGGAGCCTGTGTTTGCTAGCGTATCTGACAGAGGGGGCCTTGGGGTTGCCTGTCTTTGCCGGAGGAATGGCCGGACCCGCCCGCCTGATGGGACCGACAGGCGGCTATCTCGTGGGCTTCGTTGCTGCCGCCTACGTCACGGGGCTGCTGGCCGAGCGGGGATGGGATCGGCGCGTTGGAACCACGCTCCTGGCGATGTTGCTTGGCAACGCCGCCATCTACGCTTTGGGGCTGCTGTGGCTGACCGTTTTCGTGGGGATCGGGAGGGTGCTCTCCCTGGGTCTCTACCCCTTCATTGTTGGCGATCTCTTGAAACTGGCCCTGGCTGCGTTGCTCTTACCCTCGGGGTGGCGGATGCTTGGGCTGAGGAGAAGAATGGGGTAGAGTTTGGGGTCCAAACTCCCTTTCCATCCTGGCTGCCTAGTCCTCCAGCGCGTGCCTGAATACGAGGCAGCCACCCGCGCCGTGCTGAGGGCACTGGGGATCGAGGTGGCTAGGCAAAGCCGCTAAAGACATCTTGACGATCAATTGTCCCCCTATTGACGTTTCCGACCTGCTGTTTTGAGCAAGGGAAAGAACGAGACACTATGGCAGAAATACAAGTCAGCCTTATAGACCTGATGCCTGGTGAAGCGCGTGACCCGCTCTCACTTTCTGGCTCTGATTTGATTCAGCACATTGGCTGGGATGTTGTCCGTGGCGTGGTATACGACGTACTCACGGGTCGAAATCTGAGAGATTCGACCGAGATGTTTACTCGACGTCGGCTGGCTTTGTTGAACGCCTCGCTGGTGAACTTGTTCCTCAAGGGAACCGACCTATCAGCGGATTTCGTAAAACAGTTGCCCGATCTGGCCACTGTCACTTTGCAACAGAAGAGACTACGTAAAGCCAAGCGTTGGCTGGCGCAGTGGATGTTGGGGCTGAACGACAAGGCGTTTCAGAACGTGCTGCGGGACAAGCCAGAGGCTCTAGACGCATATAAGGAGCGGTACATTGCTATCTGTCAGGAGGCCATTGCCAACTGCGAGACCGAGTATGGCCCATTGAGCGGGCATCTTGAACTGAGCACTGGAGCCAAAGCAAGGTTGAACTGGACATTCTTCGTTTACCTCTTGACTGCTGCCGGAGCACGAACCCTGGCTATTCGAGGCTCAGAGAAGTCCACCTACGGCAAATTGTTTGAACGACTTGTGCTCGGCTCACTGCTCAGCATCCTGGGATTTGAGATGGTCTCACCGGAACAACCAGAGAAATTGGAGCGTGTGTTCTGGTTGTCCTCCCGTGGGGCAAGACGGGAAAGCGATGCCACTCTGCTATATGAGGCTGGCAAAGGCGTAAGGTTTGACATTGGTTTCATCGGGCGGGGCAACCCTGAGATATCTCTCGATAAGGTGTCTCGATTCGAGCGCGAATTACAGTTCGGGCGCTCCCGATGGTATATGGCTACCGTCATTTTGGTGGACCGTATTGGGCGCAAAAGCCGTATCGTCAGGCTGGCGCAGGAAATCGGGGGTACGATTATCCAGATGAGCATGGGCTACTGGCCACGGCAGGTGGTGCAGGTGCTGCACCAAGAGTTTGGAATCGGAGTCTGTCTCCTACACTGTTTCCCTCGCGATCCCCAAACAGGGATGCATTGCCGGTATTGGTTCTAGACGCAGAGACCGATGGACGAAGCGAGTCTGATCGCCGCTGCCCAGCAGGGCAAGGTGGATGCCTTCAACGAGCTGGTGCTGGTCTACCAGCAGCAGGTCTATAACCTCGCCTATCGTATCCTGGGCGATCCCGCCGCGGCCGCCGATGCCACCCAGGAAGCCTTCATTTCCGCCTTTCAGTCCATCGCACGCTTCCGTGGAGGCTCCTTCAAGTCCTACCTGATGCGCATCGTCTCCAACGGTTGCTACGACGAACTGCGCCGCCGCAAGCGCCGCCCGGCCACGTCGTTCGAGGATTTCGGCGAGGTGGATGAAGAAGCCAACCCGGCGCTGGTGAACGGGGGCGAGCGGCCGGAGGAGTACGCCGAACGACAAGAGGTGGCCCGCGTGATCCAGGCTGGCATCGAGATGCTCTCCCCGCACCAGCGTATCACGCTGGTGCTCTCCGACGTGCAGGGGTTAAGCTACCAGGAGATCGCCGAGGCGACGGACGTATCGCTGGGCACGGTGAAATCTCGGTTGGCGCGGGCACGGGGCAAGCTGCGGGATTATCTTCGTGAGCATGGGGAACTTTTGCCTGCACAGTATCGTCTTGAGTAAAGAAGAGGGTAAGGGGACGGGGAGACAAGGGGACAAGGAGACGAGCGATCAGGATGTAAGAGGTAGAGGGCACAGGGATGTAGGTTTGGGGGAATGGCGATGAGACTGTTCACACGGCACGCAAGGGAACAGGAGTGGCGCGACGAGCTGCTTTCGGCGTATCTGGATGATCAACTGGGCGAGGAGGAACGGGCACGCCTGGAGGCACAACTGGCCGCCGACGCTGCACTGCAGGCCGAACTGGAGGCGCTGCGCCATACCGTGGCGCTGGTGCGCGACCTGCCTGCCGTTCCCGTCCCGCGCAACTTCATTTTGCCGCAAACGATGACTGCCCAACCGCGCCCCCGCCGCCCCTTTCGAGCTAGACGTTCGGCTGAGCGCTCACGCCGAAGCCCTTACGGCAGGGTCTGGGCCGCCCCGTTGCTGACGGCAGCCACCGCCGCAGTCAGCCTCCTGTTCGTCGCCGTCCTGACTGGCGACCTGCTGCTCTCTGGCGGGCTGGCCTATGCACCGGCGGCCGAGCGGCAGGCAGAGGCTCCTCGACTGGCGCTGGAGCCCTCGCCGAGCGGCCGGGGAGAAGCTGAGGTCGAGGAGGTGATACCCAATGCTACCTCAATACCGACGGAGACCCCTCCGCCGCTAGCAACACAGGCCCCGGTCGAGATGCCACCTGCCGGCGCGGCCCCCACTGCTACCTTGCTTTCGATGCCGACGGAGGCACCGCCCAGGGCAGCACCCGAGGCCACTGCCGGGGAGGAAAATCGTGAGGTAGCGACGCCAGTTGTGGAAGCCACCATGTCGGCGGCTGCGCTTGGCCGGGGCGAAGGGGAAGTTACCCCTACCCCGAACGCTGTCCCACCTGTGGTGGAAGAAGACCTCGCAGCTCCTACTCCGGGCGAGGCCGCCGAGATCGCTCCCCCGGTGGTCGAGGAGGAAGGTGAATGGGGTGCGTCCGAAGGTGAAAGGACTGGTCCAACTCTCATCTGGGTGACCCCGTGGCGGATGCTGGAAATCACGCTGGGCCTGACCGCGCTGGGGTTGGCGTTGGCCACCGTGTGGGCCTGGCGTGCCCGCCGCTAAAGGGAGGCCTCGGCTTGTCGCAAACCCTCGAACTTAACTACTGTCCCCGTTGCGGTCACACGCTGGAGGATCGGGAGCTCTTCGGGCGTGTGCGGCGCGTCTGTCCTGCCTGCGAGCTGATCGTCTTCCGTGACCACAAGGTCGCCGCGGGTGTGCTCGTCGAGCACGAGGGCAGGGTGCTCCTCGTCCGCCGGCGTATGCAGCCACGCCAGGGGGCGTGGACCTTCCCCGCCGGCTTCGTCGAGTTCGACGAAGATCCGGCCGAGGCTGCGGTGCGCGAGTGCCGCGAGGAGACGGGGCTGGAGGTCCAGGTCAGCGGTCTCCTCGACGTCATCGCCGGGCGGGAGCACGAGCGCGGGGCCGACATCGTCATCGTCTACCGAGCCCGGATGGTGGGAGGGGAACTAAGGGCTGACGACGACGTAGATCGGGTCGCCTTCTTCGCGCCCAACGAAAACGAGCTCCCGCCGCTAGCCTTCCGCGCTACGCAGATCGCCCTCGACAAGTGGCGCGATTCCCAACTGGGCCGCTTCTAATCCGGCAGGCACGTCAGCGGAACGAAACCGGCAGCCGCTGAACCTGATCTCGCGCCCGAGCCGCCCCCGCGAGCCATCGGCTAACACGTGCAGCAGGTTGGTGCCGCCGGGAAAGGAGACATCAACCAGGTTGACCTGGCCGCGCAGACCTATGCCGCCGAACTCCGCCCAACCGGTGAAGACGGTGTTGTGAACCACCATGCGCCCGTCGTTCTGAATACCCCGGCCATGGAAATCCCCCTCGAAGACACACTCTTCGATCAGCACGCCGGAGTAGAAGTAAGCCCGCGCGAAATGGGCCGCTGTGACGCGACAGCCGACCAACTCCACCAGCTCGTAGAACGTGCGTCCCTCCAAATCAAGCCCGTCGAGAACGCAATGATGCAGAAAGATGGGCTGGTAGATGCCGCGCATATCCTCGCCGCAGAGCCAACGACTCACGATCAGTGGGTCCAGGTCAAGCAAACCGGTGACCTGGATGCCATGAATGGGCTCGCCGACGCTCAGGCGCTCAAGCACCTGAGCTGGCGATATAGCCTCCAGCGTTGCTGTTGATGACATTCCAAACCCCAACTAAACCAGTATATAACATGATACGGTCCCCGCGCGTTTCAGTTTGGTTACAGGAGCGTAGCTTGGCGTGGAAGCGGCCACATCGAGTGCACTTGACAGATCGTACCGTCTGGGGTATCCTTCTGCTCGCTCCTGATGCTCTCGGAGACGCTCGAATGCCCATGTGCAGGAGACCGAAGCCATCCACCGCAGATCGCACCGCCGACCGGAAATTGCAGTCGAGGGCCACGCGCCTGGCGCTCTGTGTGCTCTCCCTCGCCGTCGGCTTCAGCCTGCTCCCTGCCAGGCCGGTGCACGGTCGTTGGGAGATCCCTCAGACCGTCGAGCCGGCTGGAGGCGGGCATTCGCCACCCGGCGAGCTGATGATCCCCGTCCCCACCCTTCGGGCTGAGTCCCTCGGGCCAAGCGCTCACGCCGAAGCCCTCGGGACGAAGCCTCAGGACGAAGCCCCCGCGCCGGCGGCCTTACCCCATCAGGCGCGGGTACCCATCCTGATGTACCACTACGTCTCCGAACTCCCCTCCAACCCGGACCGCTTCCGCCGTGACCTGACTGTCTCACCAGGGAATTTCGAGGCCCAACTCCGATACCTGAGCGACACGGGCTACCATACTGTCACCCTGACCGACCTGTACCTCTACCTGACACAGGGCTATCCGCTGCCGGAGAAGCCCATCGTGCTTACCTTCGACGACGGCTACCGCGATGCCTACGAGGTCGTGTTTCCCCTGCTGCTGGACTACGGCTTCACAGGCACCTTCTTTGTGCTCGCTACCCCGACCCACTTCGAGTCGCCGGGCTATATGACGTGGGCGCAGATGAGGGAGATGTCCGACGCGGGAATGGACATAGAGGGCCACGGGCGGGATCACGTGGACCTGCGCGGCCGCTCCTACGGCTACCTGGTCTACCAGATTCTGGGCATTCAGGAGGCGATACAGTATCACACTGGCCGTCTGCCGCGTTTCTTCTGCTACCCCTCGGGTCAGTACGACGCCAACGTGATTGCCGTGCTCAAGTCGGCCGGATATTGGGGAGCGGTGACGACGGCTTGGGGACGGGTGCATACCCGGGATGGCCTGTTTGAGATGCCGCGCATCCGAGTCCGAGGGAGCGACACGCTGGAGAGTTTCATTGACAAGCTGGAGGATTAGGGCCTTTTTAGTACTTTCGTATTAGCCTGGTCTGCAAGATTGATAGTTTTTGATAGCGCCTCGGTGGTATACTCTGGCTATAACCGCCGGGGCTCTTTGTTTGTCCGGCGGCTTAAGTGTGTATTGGGCAGTTATCGCTTATGCGGGACGGAGAATCAATGTCCTCCCGGCTGGCCGGGTTCCACGACCGGCCTCTGGCAGAGCGGATTGAGCAGGTCGCCCGGTGGGCGGAACTAACGGAGGATGAGGCCGCAATTCTGCGTGGCGCGATGGGGCTCGATCTAACGTGCGCTGATCGGATGATCGAGAACGTGGTCGGCCTGCACAGCCTGCCGCTGGGAATCGCGGTCAACTTCGTCGTCAACGGGCGCGACGTGTTGGTGCCGATGGTCATCGAAGAGCCTTCGGTCGTAGCCGGGGCCTCCTTCGCCGCCAAACTGGCTCGCGCCGGTGGTGGTTTCCAGGCGACCACGACCGCGCCGGAGATGATTGGCCAGGTGCAGGTGCTCGACGTCACCGATCCTTGGTCTGCCCGCTTCGACCTCCTGGCCGCGCGCGAGGAACTGCTGGCGCTGGCGAGCGAGACCGACCCGGTCAGCGTCGAGTTGGGCGGCGGAGCGCGCGATCTGGAGGTGCGCGTCCTTGAGCAGACGCCTGCTGGCCCGATGCTAGTGGTACACCTCATCTTCGATCCCCGCGACGCAATGGGAGCCAACACGGTCAATACTGCCTGCGAAGCGCTGGCTCCCCGGGTCGAACAGATCACTGGCGGGCGCGTGTTACTGCGCATCCTTTCCAATCTGGCCGACCGGCGACTGGCTCGAGCACGCTGCGCGGTGCCGGCGGACGCGCTGGCCTTCGGGAATTTCTCCGGCGAGCAGGTGGCGCAGGGGGTCGTCGAGGCCTGGGCCTTCGCCGCTGCCGACCCATATCGCGCCGCGACCCACAACAAGGGCATCATGAACGGCGTGGATGCGGTCGTCCTCGCCACCGGGAACGACTGGCGGGCGGTCGAGGCGGGTGCCCATGCCTATGCTGCTCGCTCGGGCCGTTACACCAGCCTGAGCACCTGGGCGCGCGATGCCGAAGGTGCTCTGACAGGCACACTGGAGATGCCGCTGGCCGTGGGCATCGTGGGCGGGACGATACGAGCGCATCCCACGGCGCAGGTGGCGCTCGAAATCCTGGGTGTGCAGACCGCCCGCGAACTGGCAGAGATCATCGTCTCAGTAGGGCTAGCCCAGAACCTGGCGGCGCTACGGGCGCTGGCGACGGAGGGCATCCAGCGAGGTCACATGCGGCTCCACGCCCGGCAGGTCGCCATCGCTGCCGGTGCCACAGGGGACGAGGTGGCGCAGGTGGTGGAGCGCATGATCGTCGAAGGCCACATCCGCCCCGACCGGGCCAAGGCAATCCTGGCCGTAATGCACCAGGGTTAAGTCAAGGTAGCCAGCACGGATGGACGTTCTACGTAGGCAATAGGGATGCGCTCGGCAGGGGTGGGAGCAAAATAGGAGACTTTCAGGAAATGGTTGACAGGCGGGGTAGTGATGATTCTGAACACCGTCTGGCGAAGATCGGCGGGCAAGTGATCGACATTGCTCATAGGAAAACTTCTGGGTCCCACTTCGGTGGGTTCTGTTAGAGATGAGAAACCGACCAGGATCAAGCTTAGCGCACTCTCTCGCTCACGGTCAAGGCGTAGAATGATGTGTTCGGTCAATTCGATGGTGCAGTTTGCCCGTTCTCTCTCGAAAACGATCTCTAAATCGTCACTATCCCGGTCATACATAAAGTGAATTGTCCGTCCATCTTCAAATGTCACATCGGTCTTGTAGATATTCATATCATCGGTCGTTTCTTATCTTCTGGGGATGTCAATTGGCCAGGCAGTGGTGACAAAGTTATTGAGAACAGATATGCCGTCAGGACACTGGCGCGTGCCAAGAATAACGATTACAACAACGTGATTGTAATCTGGCAGTAACTCGTCACAGCGCCCGTAGTACCTGTACTTGTAGGGCATAGTTGGTTCCTGTTTTCGCCGACCCTTCTTGAGGATATTCAACACATTATCCAGGTGCCCTTCCAGTTCTGGATGGTATTCCAGGATGTGGTTCCATCGTTCTTCGGTGAGATAGATCTCGTTGCCGTATCGGTCTTGAACAGTCCACTTCTCTGGCACGATTCAGAATCCCGATGGAGGAGCACCTGCTAAAATCATACATCTAAAGAGGGGTTTTGTCAAAGGAAAACATCGAGTATCCAACAGCAAGTGTTACTGTTCAGGCTGGATGCAGTATTGGGCGAGCGAGCGCTGGTTGAGTAGCTGCGACCAGAGGGAGCAGTATATCGAAACCAAGCGAGCGGCTCAGCATAGGCTGCTTGGTCTGGTTTCCCTTCGACAGGCTCAGGACAAGCGACAAGCTCAACCCAAGGATACGGCGCTTGGTCTCGGTACGCTTCGCTACTCAACCTAAAGCGCCTACCCTTCGACAGGCTCAGGACACCGCTCGACCGGCGCAGCCTGAGTAGCTTGACAATGTCAGATTAACATAAAGCAGGCTGCACTTGCTCGCCGGTGCTCGTAGCCCCCGTCCCTTCGGGCTGAGCCTCAGGACGAAGCCTCGGGGGCGTCTCAAACGAGATTTGCCCGCAGAACACGCCCTTGGGGACAAGGGCTGAGAGCCTTTGGCCAAATGTGACATTGCCAAGGTAGTAACCAGCAAGTAACGTATGACCGACAACGACCAACCCACAATCCTCAAACCAGAACGCGCGGTCGGCATCATCGGCTACGGGGCCTACGTGCCCAGGTACCGGCTACCGGCCGCCGAAGTGGCTCGCGTGTGGACGGGTGGGCAGGGCGGCCCGCCGATCAAGGAAAAGTCGGTGCCAGGGCTGGACGAGGACGTAGTGACGATGTCCATTGAGGCGGCCCGAAATGCGCTGGCCCGCGCCGGCGATTTAGACCCGGCGCTCATTCGTGCCGTGTGGGTGGGGAGTGAATCCCATCCCTACGCCGTCAAGCCGACCTCGACCATTGTGGCCGAGGCCATCGGTGCTACGCCCCATACGCAGGCCGGCGACTGGGAGTTCGCCTGCAAGGCTGGCACCGAGGCGCTCCAGGCAGCCATCGGCTTCGTGGGCTCGGGGATGGCGCAGTATGCCCTCGCCATCGGGATGGACACGGCCCAGGCACGACCCGGCGACGCGCTGGAGTACACGGCGAGCGCTGGAGGCGCAGCCTACCTCGTCGGCCCAGCAGAGGAGGCATTAGCCGTCTTTGAGGGCTCGCTCTCCTACGTCACTGACACCCCCGATTTTTGGCGGCGGGCTTACCAGCGCTACCCCTCTCACGGCGGACGGTTCACCGGCCAGCCGGCCTACTTCAAACACACCACCACCGCCGCGCAGGGGCTGATGGAGGCGCTGGGAAGGGAGCCGGCCGACTATGCCTACGCCGTTTTCCACCAGCCCAACGTCAAGTTCCCGCAGACAGTGGCCAAGCAACTCGGTTTCATGCCAGCGCAGATCGAGGTCGGGCTTCTGGTCAACGAAATCGGCAATACCTATGCCGGCTCTTCGTTCATCGGCCTGACGGCGGTTCTGGACGTGGCCGCACCGGGCGACCGTGTGCTGTTGGTGAGCTACGGCTCCGGGGCGGGATCGGATGCCATCTCACTGCGCGTCACCGAGGCCATCCTGGAGCGGCAACAGCGGGCGCCAGCGACCCGTGACTACATCGCCCGGCGCGTTGAGATTGACTACGCGACCCACGTGAGGTTCACCAGGAAATTGAAGCAATGAGAGATGTTGCCATCATCGGAGTTGGACAGACCAAAGTAGGGGAGCACTGGGATGCCAGCCTGCGACACATGGCGCTGGAGGCAATCCGGGCCAGTCTAGCCGATGCTGGCGTGACCCAGGCCGATGCGCTCTACGTGGGCAACATGCTGTCGGGGGAACTGACCGACCAGGAACACCTGGGCGCGTTGATCGCCGATTTCGCGGGGCTGCGGGGGATAGAGGCGTTCAAGATCGAGGCGGCCTGCGGCGCTGGGGCGGCGGCGCTGCGGATGGGGTACGTGTCCGTCGCTGGTGAACTGGCGGACATAGTTATCGTGGTGGGGGTAGAGAAGATGACTGATGCGCTCGCCTCCGATACGACGGCGGCACTGGCGATGGCGGCCGACGGTGACCACGAGGCCGCCCAAGGGCTCTCCTTCGTCGCCATCAACGCGCTGTTGATGCGGCGCTACATGCACGAGTACGGCTATAGCCGCCAGGACTTCGCTCCTTTCGCCGTCAACGCCCACCAGAATGGGATGAACAATCCGTGTGCGATGTTTCACTCCCCGGTCACGGCCGAGCGTTTCGCCAGAGCGAGGATGATCTGCGACCCGATCAACTTGCTGGACAGCTCTCCCATCTGCGACGGAGCGGCGGCGGTGGTGCTGGCACCGGCCGACGCGGCGCGCTCGCTTAGCGCTGCCCCGGTACGCATCGTCGCTTCGGCCGTGGGAACCGATACTGTGGCTCTGCACGACCGGCACGATCCGTTGGTGCTGGAAGGGGTGGTGCTTTCGACGCGCCGCGCGTATGAGCAGGCGGGGATCGAGCCGAAGGACATTGACCTGTTCGAGTTGCACGATGCTTTCAGCATTATGGCAGCGCTCAGCCTGGAGGCGGCCGGATTCTCGGACAGGGGCCAGGGGCTGCGGCTGGCCCTGGAAGGGGAGATCGGGATCCACGGCCGCGTACCCATTGCCACGATGGGCGGGTTGAAGGCGCGAGGACATCCTGTGGGAGCCACCGGCATCTACCAGGTCGTCGAAGTGGTGCAGCAATTGCGCGGCCTGGCCGGGGCCAATCAGGTGGAGAACGCGCGGCTGGGTATGGCTCAGAATATCGGCGGCAGCGGCGCGACAGTCATCACGCACATTCTTGAGAGGATGGAATAGTAGCGTTTCAAGCTACAGGTTGCACGTTTCAAGTTGCTGGAACCTGCAACCTGAAACTAGGGGAGGTTGCAATGAGTATACCGAGGAACTGGAGACTTCAGACACAACGCTACCGGCTGGTCGGAGAGGTATGCGAGAAGTGCGGCGCGAAAATCTTCCCGGCCCGCGACGTCTGTCCGGAGTGCGAGCGACCAGCTCAGACCTCGTTTTCCTTCAGTGGGCGAGGCGAGGTTTATTCCTACAGCACCGTCTACTACCCGCCCCGGGGGTTTGAAGAGTTCGCTCCCTACACCGTGGCGCTGGTGCGATTGGAGGAGGGGCCTCTGGTCACCGCGCAACTTACCGACGTGGATGCTGATCAGGTCAGCATCGGCATGCCGGTGGAGATGGTGACGCGCAAGGTACAAACCGGTGGTGACCAGAACGCAGTTGTCTACGGTTATAAGTTCCGGCCAGTCATTGGACATACGACCTGAGTAGCGGCGAAGGATACACAGTCTGAGTCACGGCGAAGTGCATTTCGCCCCCACGACTGTCTGCTACATCGCACAAGTACACACGCCCAGGCGCATCTCTCACCTTTCTGTGGAAGATGCGCTTATCTCTTCTAAAACAGTCATCGCTCTTCCCCACTTTAGGGGAACAGGGCCTATGGCAGTGAACCATCGGACCCGGTGTCCAACAGGGCGTCCTTTGCAGCAGTACGCAACTCCTCCCCGCCGTTATAGAAAACTACCCGCGCTACCGGAAAGGGGGGCTGATAACTGGCGTCGTAGGGACATTTCATACAAGAAATCTGCCTCGCCGTTAGCGACAACGATCAATCGGCTGTATCTTATCACATTTGTTGGCTCGAAGCAAGTTGTACCCAATGCACAGCGGCGGATTGCTCCCGCTATCCAGTAACCAGGAGGAGCACTATCTATTGGTCATTGGTCATTTTGAGGGAAAGACAGCGGTTACGCTTTTCGTAACCACCGCGTAACCGGGTCGTAATCACCTTCGACAGG
>JBHIET010000022.1:0-46688 GCA_046760785.1 Anaerolineae bacterium
CCTACCCTTCGACAGGCTCAGGACGCCGCTCGACCGGCGCAGCCTGAGCAGTAACCTTTGCCCTACTTTATTGAGGAGATACGCTGCGTGGCTCTGTCTACACTGGCCGGACCTTTGGGGAGTTGCTCGAGCTGATCAAGCGCGGCACATTCGACCGGGGGGAGCGGGTGCTTTTCTGGCACACCGGCGGGACGACGGGGCTGTTTGCGTATGGGGAGAATCTCGGAGTAGTAGATTAGAAAGAGCGATCCCTATCCAGCGGAGAGTGCCTGAAGTCAAGAGCCGCTATACCAACTCCACCATACCTCGCCGGTACAATGACCCTACCAGCGAGAGAGCGTCAGATCCAAACTGCCGCTCTATCTGTCTCAAAGTTGTGTGACCATCGCAGGCGTTGAGCACCGGCCCGGCCGCCGCCACCACGGGCACGATGTGGTTGCCGCGCACGAGCACGTATCCAAAGTCTTCCACTCGCAGCGCGTAGCGCCCCACCGGGTGTGCCCCTTCACGCAGTATCAACTCCTGCGGAGGTTCAAGATTCTTCTCCAGAATAGGGTCCCGCATCAGGGGATCCCTTTCCACTCTCTGGGTCATGGCCACCGCCCGGCAGCCGCCGTGACAGCGTGGAAGCTCCAAGCAATGCCAACACTGTTTGGCGATCATGTCTCGCCAACGGGACATAGCAGCGTCGTGCCAGATTTCCTCGATGGATTGCTCCAGCAAATTGCCACAGATCAGCGGTGCGTGGTTGCAGGGTCGCACGTTGGCCCAGGGGTCCACAGTGCAGTAAGCCACCCCGGCCAGGCAGCCGGCGGATGAGGAGGGACGGAAACACTGAGGGATGCAGTTACCGAACTTGACCCGGTACCCCTGACGCCGCAGGTCGTCAATCGCCCCTATCGCCTGATGCAGTTGGTCCTCGTCTGGTTCGATCTGCGGCAGCGACTCTCCCAGGTAACGGTTGAACACCGCGTGATTGGCCCCCAGTTCCCGGCTGAGACGCACGATGTTCCCGACCTCGTGCCAGTTGTGGCGGGTGATCACGGTGCTGGTGGTCACGTTCAGCCCGGCAGCAACCGCGCGGCGCACGTTGGCGCAGGTCTCATCAAAGGAACCGGGCACGCGGGTGAAGACATCATGTGAAGCGGGAATCGAGCCATGCAGAGAGACGAGCAGGCCTCTGCATTGGGGTACGGTTTGAAGGAAGGTAATCAGGCGGTCGGGATCGCGCCAGCGGGCGTTGGTGAAGAGAGCGAAGGAGATATCGAGTTCGTGGAGTGTGGTAACAATGGTCTCGAATTCCGGGTGCAATGTGGGCTCGCCACCGGTGAGTTTGAGGCGGTGAATGTGAGGCCTGAGGCTGACGAGTATCTCTTTCCACTGGGCGGCAGGTAGCGGCTCCGGCGTGCGGTCTGGGGTGAAAACGTTGCCACAGCCAGGGCAGTAGTTGTTGCAGGCGAAGGTGAGTTCTAAGGAGTAGAGAATGGGAGCGGAGAGGATAAGCATGAAATCATTCACCATCGGTGAAGCAGGCGCAGTCGCAGTCGGCGCAATCCTGCTCGATGTCATACCAAGCTTCTGCCGCAGATTTGTGCTGTGTGGTAGCCAAAGGAGACGGTACCAGTACGACCTTGGGAACAGTTGGCGGTTGAGCGCAGACCTCCATAGAACCCACGTCACGGCGGATAGGAGCGAAGAAGCAAAGCTGGAGACTGGACGATGAAGAGCGGTCCGCCATTATGCAGCCTCCGCTTGGCGACGTTGTTGGGCCTTATGCTTGTGCATTGCGCAGAAGCCGATCAGGCTGGCAAACTCGCGCTCCTCCGTCCAAGACCCGCGCAGTTCGTCACACCAGCGAATCGCCTCCTCCGGCGGTAGGGCGTCCACGCGCCGGCCCAATTCCTCCAGTTCCTCGGGAAACTTGTGCAATCCATGCGAGCCGTAATATCCGCTGGCGATGCGCGAATAGGCCTCTTTGTAGTACTCCAATGCAGGGTCGAAATTAGCCACATCGTACTCCACGTGCCCCAATATACGCCGCGTTCTGCCGAAGAGATCGGGGAATCCGTACTCTTCGCGCTCATAAGCCTCGATAGTAGCTACCAGCTCTCGAAACTCTCCTCTCAGGTCTGTGATGTCTAAGTCTCGTTTCTCCTGGTAGCGGGCGTACCTCGACTCCATCAACTCGACCGTCGTGGCCAGCAAGAACCAGACGTCGCCGGCATCGCGGGCCTCCCTGACGCCCCGGCGCAGGAATTGCTCGGACTGATTGTACTCTCCCCGCATCAACGCGATGCGACCGGCCCGGTTCAGGGCCCAGGGGAGCGCCCGAATGTTGTACCGCTCACATAGTTCGAGCGCTTTGTGGATATTCGTCCAGGCCTCGTCGAGTTCCCCGGCATAAGCCTGGGCGATGGCCTGTTCCTGGTACACGATAGCCAGCCACTCCCAGTCATTCTGTTCCTCAAAGATGCGCAGGGCCCGGTTGTAGTACTCAAAGGCGCGGTCGTAGCGCTGCTGATAGCGGTAAAGTTCCCCCAATGTGCTGTAGCTACTTCCCACAGCGCGCAGGAGATTCAAGTCCTGCCGGAGGGTCAGAGCTTGCTCACATAAGGTGATGGCCACCTCAAACCGGCCGCGCAACCCAAGGACGTAACCGTAGTTGTTCAGCGCGGAAGCCAGGTGATGGGGGGGGCAGCCAAATCTCTCACACGCGCTCACGCTCTCCCGATAATGCTCTGCCGCCTTGTCCCAATCACCGCTCGACCGGTAGGCCAGTCCTAAGCCGTTCTCCACCTGGCTCACCCAACCGTGCACATCTTGTTCCTCGCAGAGCTTCCGAGCCTGGGCGTAGAAATCTCGCGCCTCGATAGGTTGCCCCAGCCGCAGCGCGCAGTTGCCCAGATGGCCCAGAGCCTCTATCCTCTCCTCATCGGCAGTCGCATACTCAAGGACTTCCAGGCCTTTCTCATTGGCGGAGGCTGCATTCCCTGCCTCAAGGAGATGCCGTGCCCCCCGTATGCCAACCCTGAAGTCCTTAGTCTCACCGAACCTCGCCTCGAAGTGCTGCATCTCCTCCCACAACATAGACCGGAAGCTGATCCGATAATTGGCGGTTGCCCACTCATACGCCCTGATAAACTGTTCTATACCATTCTCCAGATCAGCGCGCAGGGTATAGAAGAGCTTCTCCGTTTCCAAGACGTCGCGCTGTCGGTTTCCCTCGCTCAACTTCTCAAATGCCTGGAGCTCCGCCTGCGTATCGCCGGACTCTATGGCCTGCTTCTGTTCCTGCTTCAGTGCGTTAATCCTGGCGTCCAGCTCCTCGGTTTTCTGGACGTAATAGCTTGCCGTCTTCTGGTCAATTCGCTTGCGCAGCGTCCCGTCCAGGTCCACGGTGGGCCAGACATATTTTACCGTCATGTCGCGCATCTCGTCATGGAGAACGTAGTTTTCCCCCGGCCGGATCTTCACGAAAGGCAAGTGCTCCAGCTTCTTCAGCACATCAGCTTCGGAGATCCCCATCAGGTAATTCAGGATGTCCGCGTTGAAACGGCGCTCCACCCACGCCATATTGAGAACGACGTTGTCCACCGCGTCGCCGAAGGTCAGAAGACGCTTCACCAACGCCTGCTTCACCTTCTCCTTCAGCGCATCGAACTCCTCTGCGCCCTCCATATCTTTTAGTTCGTCAACAGACGTTTCTTCCAGTTCCGGCAGAGGCAGTTCATTCTCCAGCCAGGTGATGGCCAGGGCGATCAGGATGGGACTGCCGCCCGTCAGCAACCTGATCTTCTCCCGCATCTCGGGATCCAGGGAGACGATAGACGGTGTCTTGAAATACTCGTCGAAATAGGCATCTGCCGCACCCTGATCGAACGCCTTGAGGGGCAGCCAGTGTACGTTCTGAGTCCCCAGCTTTCTCTCGACGTCTGAGCGTACCTCATCGCACTGGCGGCCGGCGACGATCCAGACTACGTTGTCCAGCCGGCCCATCAGGCCGAGGAGGTGGGGCCACAAGGCTCCCACATTTTGTGTCTCTTCCAATGTGTCCAGCAGTAACATGATCCGCTTTTCAGCGGCCACGCGGTTGAAGCCCTGGATAAACGCTTCGTTAACACGGTCTCGCGCCCGGGCCAAGGTCTCGGCGCTGACGCCCCGCGACTCCAGTTCCAGCGAATCTCGATATTGCACCCAGAAGTCGGCAAAGGCCACTGTGCTCTCCTTGATCTGACCGGCCACCCGGTGTTCCCAGCGAGCAGGGATACGTAGTTCCGGCTCGTATAGGTCTAGCATTTCCGAGACGACGAGCGAGGAGGCGGAGCCGTAGTCCTCCTGCACTTTCTGGAGCAGCCGGGTCTTGCCGATGCCACCGGGACCATCAATGAGCACCGCTTGCGGCTTTCCCACCGCCGATACCGCCTGCCGGATAACGCCAAGCTCTTCCTGCCTATCCACGAAGAAAGGAAACTCTGTCGCCATCTCAGACCTCCTGCGATCCTGCAAACTCGTGGAGCGGTTGAAGGACGAACTGCAATCCTCCTTCACCGGTCAGTTCATAAATCAAGGCGGTCAACTCTACGTCCTTCTCCGTTAACCCGACGAGCAGGTCCGCCCAGTAGCTTTCACTCTCGCGGGTTGAGCGGTGGGATAGATATTCCTTCACCTTGCCCTGCAATCTGTTCTTTGCTCTTCTCGGACTTGCCCCCTCTTGTTCCAGCAGTGTAGCCTGGTGGTAGAGAGCCTCCACGGCAAGGGCTACCTGCATCCGGTCCTGAGGGCGATTGGGCAGTTCGTGGCCGTCCTTGTCCCTTCCCCTGACCTGCTCTTCGAAGATACTCAAAGCGGCTCGATTGAGTGCCAGAAACTTGTCCTTATCGTTGTACGCCATCTGTAAGGCAACCAGTTGGCGAATCGGTGGTTCGATTCGATAAAGAGGATTGCTGTCAGGAATCTCCACTAAATGGGTCGCCTGGAGTTCGCGTTCCAAATTCCAGTCTATATGTTCACGTGCCGGTATCCAACCGTCCTCCGCCAACCTGACCAGTAGGCTGGGGGTATATCCCCGCAGCACGCACAGCGTCTTGAAAACCTCTCTGAGCTTCTCCGATACTTGGAGTGCCAATATCTCATAATCCAGCAGAGCACCGACGGTGCGGTTGAACGTATCCTTCTGGACGACCTCCTGGGCCGTCATCGTAAACTCACGGCTTCTGATCTCCTGCAGAACCCGCTTGATACAGGCCGGGTGGCCCTTCGTGATAGATAGGATGGCCTCTGTCATACTTTGGAAGAAATCGTCCTTCAGACCATATCCTGCTTCACGGGCGAATCGGCGAAGGAGATCGTCCACCACGGCGTCGGTGAAGGGAGTGAGCGGAACGGACTCGAACCTCTGCCTGGAGTAGACGGCCCACTCGCGGATGGGGCGGCGACCTGCCGCGATGAAGTAGGGCCGGAGATTGGCAGGAATCCTGTCTTCCAGGTTCGGGATGAGATCCATCTTGATCCAGCGGCGGACTTCCCCGCTGGCCAGATCAACGGCGTCGAGGAAGATCACGCTCTGCCTCCTGGCCCGCACCACCTGTTGGGCCAGGTCGGCGCTGGTGCGCACTCTTTCCCCCCTTCCCCCAAACTGCTCGCTTAACTGCTCAAGAAGGTGCATAGCATTGTGGCGCAGCCGCTCGTCGGAGCTGAAATCGAGCCGCGCACACAGCCAGCCGGCCGCCTCGTACTCGGAGCTGGCCTTTATCAAGAGGTAGGTCTTGCCCAGCCCGCTGGGGGCGTGGACCTGGATGTATCGGGAAGCGCCAGGGTTGTCGATGGGGGCCTCCAGTCTCAGCAATTCTGATTCTCGGTCTGCAAACTCTACTGCCAGAGAGATCTCATGAATCTCCTCCAAGTAGTCTGCAAAGATCGTATCGCGATCCTCGTAGCTCTGTAACAAGAGGTCTAGCTTCTTCGTCCAGGAGGCAATCAAGTCGGTCAGATGCTTCTTGTCCTCCTCGCTAATGACCTTCTGCTTTTGGGCAATGCACTTCTTACGAAAGTCGAGGAGTTTCCGAATAGTTGTAGGGTCCGGCGAACGGTCGACTTCATCAAGCAACCGCTGGTGCTCACGGTCCAACTCGAACCTGGGTGATATTCGAACCTCTAGATCACCCCCGAATGAGTAAAGCGAGGTCTCCAGGAAAAGATCGAAGTTCGAGCGCAGATATCCACCCCAGTAATTGGCGATGGAACGAAGGCGGTCCCGTTGTTCGACATCAGAGAGATGTTGACCTGCCTCACGACATCTCTTGAGAAGGGATATCGCGTGATTCTTTATCTTCTCTGGCGAAACGGAGGTGCTTTCTTCTATTAGTTTCCGATGTTCTCCCTCAAGTGAGGGGACGTCGACCGTTTCCATAAGCTCGATTTCCCTTCTGATCAATGGCTAGCAAGAACCTCGCTGCCGATTCTCTGGAGTTCTTCATCAACTTTCGAGAACTCTACAGCAAGAACAGCCCTGAATTCTCTTAGAGCATCAAACGCATCAGGAAAGGAGTGTTTGGACAGACTGTCTTCCACACGATCCCCCACTTTTTTTAGGGCCTGTAGCGGTGGCTCCGGCCAACGCGCCTTCTGGACAAGCTTGAGGGTTGGGAGGTAGGTGCTCTGTTTGCAGTTTTCCCATACATACCTTACTCTATTCCAATCCACACTCTTGCCCTCTTTTGCTTCCCTTAGAGCACACTCGATTTCGCGATAGGGTCCGTCTGTGAACATACTGAGCAGCCCATCCAGTTGTCTGTGTAAGCGTTTCCAATTCTCAAACAGCTCGAGGTACGTGGGGGTGGGACTGACAAACTCGTAGCTGACGCACTCGGGAAGCCTCTCCCGCACCGTGTCACTCATATCTATTTCATAGTTGAGTGTGTCTCTGAAACCAGTAATGTATCTTTGAATGGGCAGGGCTACATCCCTGACTTCCTGCCCGAGTTTGAGCCTTTTCTCTATAAACCACCGGACCTTCTGCCTATCTCTGGCATCCTTGACTAGGCCCTGCACCACCACTTGGCACAGATCTTTGTCCACACGAATATGGGTGATCCGGAGATGGCAATAATGATAGGATCTTGAAACCTCAGGCAATTCTTTAAGCACTTCCTCTCTCGCGATTGCTCTTCTCTCATCAATGTCCAGTGCATCAGCCAAACGTAGAAGACAACAGATAAACTTGAGCCGCACCGGTTCTGCCTTGAGATCGTCAGATACTCGCACCCAGGGTACCCGATTGGGAATCGCAGCAACCGGCACGCTGCTTGAATGGTTATAGGCTAACTCAGCTACCACATCTATAGCTGCTTGACTTCCCAAAAGAGCTCCAACTACATCATCATCCTTAATTCGTTTGCTGCTTTCTTCGTTATGACTCTCTCTTGCCCCCACAACGAATCCTAAGTCGTGTGTCCAGGCCCCTGCCAGTAGCAGAAAAAGCTCGGTTACGTTGACTGGTTCGTAGCACGGAAGCCGAACCAACTGCTCAATATATTCGCCAACTCGGTTGCTGTGAGCTTCGTTGTGAAAGGTGAACTCTGGCCATCTGTTGGAGGAATAGCGCAGGTATTGCGTGGTGACATGGTTGGCAAGCTCCGCAAGTCGTGCTGAAAGTCTTCTGACATTCTCGTCTTCAGAGGCGGTGAAGGGATTGAATGTAATCTCCATTGCCTGGCGGATTCTAGGGCCAGTGTCTGGAGAATAGTCGGGTGCATGAGGAGGGGGAGGTTGAGCGCCGCCGGAGTAGATGACGATGTCGCCTTGACCGGTATGCACCGGGCCAGTCACGTCGCCGACGAGGGTGGCGTACTGTTTGGAGGTTACCTGGCCGCTCTCGATGGCTACAAGATCAGCCAGTTCCAGCAAGCGAATGCCGTAAGTCTCGGCAGCGTTGCGGGCCTGCTTGCTGAAGCCCGATGCGGAAACAATCACACCTTCATCAACCAGCTTAGCGTTCCGCAGGTTTTCAATAACTAGAGCAAACTTGTTGACCACATCAATGCCGACTGGCCGGCGCCAATCCTTCACCTCAACCGCGATTCTGTGTAGACCGCGATCGGGCGATTCCATCTCCACGTACACGTCAATCTGGTTGCCGGCCAGCTCGCAGTTATGTTCCACCTTCCGCGCGCCCATCGCCCGGTAGGCATCCGCCACCTGCCGTTCCAAACCCTGCCCTGGTTTCGATCCCTTGTCTGACATCCCCTCCTCAACCACAAACGCGCGACCAGCCAATCGAGTCACGACCACTGCTCCTCACCAGAAAGACAAAAGCAACATTCATCCGTGGCCCCTCAGACCCCGGACAAACGTTGCCTTTACCTGGCATCGCTCATCACACTGCCCCCTTTGCAGGCTTGGACGCTGGCTACAACGGAGGTCTCAAGACGGTGCACATTTTAGCATAGTTATAGAGAACGCACAAATCGCGCTTGCGGGGCACATTCGCACGCCTCTCCAACCTTATTGCAGTCTTATCCTATCAAGCGGAAGTGAAAGCAGGGTGAGAAAAATAGGAGAAGAAACATAAAGCCTTCTTGGAAGAGCATTTGTCACCCCCAAGTTGAAATGCACCCTATGCCCTCCACTCATTGCCGCCCCGTTCGTTTTATGCTACAATATGTCTGATGGATCTGCAGGCAGCACTTGGGCTGAAACCTTGCGAGTTGGTTGCCCTCGTCGGCGCAGGCGGCAAGACCACAGCCGCCTGGCGGCTATTGCACTTGCTCATTGCCTCTGGTGAGCGCACCGTCTTCGCCACGACCACGCACATATTCCAGCCAAAGAACGTCCCACTGATCCTCACTCCCAACCCGGACCCGACGGAAATTGTCCGGGGACTGGCCGAATCTCCGGCACTGGTGCTGGCTGCTGCGCGGGGGGAAAGAGGAGACCCCGGGCGGGCCGCCCGCAGCCCCTACTCCGCCTACCCCGTCAAACTGGTGGGGTTGGAGCCAGGGATGCTGAGTGACCTGGTCCGGCGGCTGCCAGGGGTGACCTGGTTGGTGGAGGCGGACGGGGCGAAGGGACGGCTACTGAAAGCGCCGGCTGAGCACGAGCCAGCGATACCGGCCGGGGCTGACCGCGTCGTCATCGTCGCTGGGCTGGAGGCGATTGATAAGCCACTGGACGAGTGTACGGTGCATCGCCCCGAGATCGCGGTGCGCCTCCTCCACGTTCCTCTGGGCACGGTTCTCACCCCGAACCTATTTGTCAACCTGATCGCTCACACATCCGGGGGCCTCAAAGGGATCCCCTCCCACGCCGAGGCCGTCGCCCTGCTCACCCAACGGGATGGCCGCCCGCATACCTGCGCCGATACCGTCGCACGGCAACTCCTGTCGCATCGCCGCATCAGCCGTGTTGTCTTGGTCAACCTTCGTGCCCCTGACCCCGTGCTGGAGGTATGGGAATGAGCCGGGTGTCCTGGGTCGGTTCCAATCAGATAAGGAGAAAAGATGATTGAAGAGACGGAACTGGTATACGAAGCGGCCTTAGAGGCCATCCGCCGGGGAGAGTCGGCGGCAATGGCTACGGTGATCGGAGCGCGCGGCTCGACGCCCAGGAACACCACCGCCAAGATGCTGATCTATGCTGACGGGCGGACGGTGGGCACCGTCGGCGGGGGTGGGGTGGAGGCGCGCGTGATTGAAGAGGCGAAGGCTGCCATTGCCGAGGGTCGGCCTCGCGAGTTGGATTACAGCCTGGTGGACGAGAAGCGCGGTGACCCAGGCATCTGTGGAGGGAACATGCGCGTCTTCGTCGAGGTGCTCACGCCCCGGCCCACGCTCCTGATCATCGGCGGTGGGCACATCGGGCAGGCGGTAGCAGAGCTGGGGGCCTTCCTGGGCTACCGCATCGCCGTGGTGGACGAACGACCGGAGATGGTCACGCCTGAGCGATTCCCGTGGGCCGAGATGCGACTGACGGGAGATCCGGCCCAGCAGGTTGTGGACTTTCCCCTCACCGAGCACACCTACGTGGTCATGGTCACCCCCCACCACACACTGGATGAAAAGGTCCTGGCGCTGTTGGCCGACCGTCCCAGGGCTTACGTGGGGCTCATCGGCAGCTCCCGGCGCTCCGCCCTAACCTTCGAGCGGGCACGGGAGGCCGGGGTTTCCGAGGACTTCCTTGAGCGGATCCACACCCCCATCGGCCTGGATATCGGGGCAGAGACTCCCAGAGAGATTGCCGTCAGCATCCTGGCCGAGATCATCGCTGTGCAGCGGGGGTGCGCGTGAGATCAGGAAACGTGCAACCAGGAGCCCCGCTCCGCGTGCTAGTGAAAGGAGGGGGCGACCTGGGTACAGGGGTCGCTTGGCGGCTGCACCGTTGCGGCCTCCACGTGCTGGTGACGGAGACGGTGCGTCCCACCGTCATCCGCCGCGCCGTTGCCTTCGCCTCCGCGGTCTACGAGGGTGTGGTCACGGTGGATGGGGTCACCGCGCGACTGGTGGAGGATGACGCTGAGATCGTTGCCACCTGGACGGCTGGCGAGGTGCCGGTGCTGGTGGACCCGGAGGGGGCGGTGGTCCAGCGGCTGCGACCCGACGCAGTGGTAGACGCGATCTTGGCCAAGCGGAACGTCGGCACCAGCATCGCTGACGCACCAGTGGTCGTGGCGCTGGGGCCGGGCTTCACTGTCGGGGTGGACTGCCACGCGGTGGTGGAGACCAACCGTGGCCACAACCTGGGGCGGGTGATTCTGGAGGGAAGCGCCGAGCCAAACACGGGGGTGCCGGGAACAGTAGGCGGGGAGAGCGCCCGGCGGGTCCTCCGCGCCTCTGCAGAAGGGGTCTTCCGGACGGTGCGTGCCATCGGCGACCGGGTCCGGGTTGGGGAGGTGGTGGCCTACGTGGATGATGCGCCGGTCCGCTCTCAATTGGACGGGGTAGTGCGGGGACTCCTCCACAATGGGCTCCAGGTTTCCACTGGGATGAAGGTGGGGGACGTGGACCCCAGGGGCGTGGTTTCCCATTGCTTCACTATCTCCGACAAGGCGCTGGCGGTGGGGGGCGGCGTGGTGGAGGCAATTCTGCACTCATACACAAGCCGAAACCCTGCCACAACCTCCATCTTGCGGTAAGCTCTGACGACGCTCGGCTGCACGTTTGAGCCACCCAAGGGAGAGAACATGTCGTCGCATTTAAAGCTCGTAACGGGGGTGATCCTGGGCGTCGGCCTCCTCGTAGCGACCACGGTGACCGCCCGCGTCATCGTTTTGACCCCCCTCCTTTTGCCCACGTATGCACCGACGCTCACCCCAACCCACGCTCCCACACCCACCGCCACCTCCACGCCAACCCCCACCCACACCCCTACACCCACACCCACCGACACGCCCCCCACCACCCCGACCGCCACCCCTCCCCCCGAACCCCCGCCGCTTCCCCCCCCGGTGCCCACAGAGGAGAGCGGAGCGAGCGAGGAATTCACGCCCGCGCTGGATTGCTCCGCCGGGCCTGCCCCGCCCCCCTCGGCGATAGCTGGCAGGCGACTGGTGGCCTACTACGGCACCCCTCTAGGGCCGGGGCTGGGCATCCTGGGCCGCTACGACATGGCCACCACGCTGCAACTCCTCTCCGAGCAGGCCCAGGCCTACCGGGAACTCGACCCCTGCACCGAGGTCGTCCTCGTATTCCACATGGTGACCACCATCGCTGACGCTTACCCCGGCGAGGATGGCGACTACAGTCACCGCGTTCCACACGAAACGATCCGCGCGTGGATAGACGGCATAGCAGCAGTTGGGGGGCTATCGGTGCTCGACTTGCAGTTGGGCACAGGCGACCTGGATACGGAACTGAGCCTGATTGAGCCTCTCGTGCGGCTGCCCACCGTCAACCTGGCGATTGACCCCGAGTTCATCGTAGGGGAAGGAGAGATTCCCGGGACAAACCTGGGCCGAGCTGACGGGGAGACCATCAATCACGTGCAGGCGTGGCTCAACGGTATTGCTGAGCAAGTGGGAGAGCAGAAAATCCTGGTCATTCACCAGTTCAACGATCGCATGATGGAGAACAAGGACGTGATCCAGGACTACCCGCTGGTCAACCTGGTGTGGGATGCGGATGGCTTCGGCGGGCAGCAGGGAAAGATCGGGGACTACAACCAGTATCGTAACGAGCCGGGCTTTGAGTACGGTGGCATCAAGCTCTTCTACGACCACGATGTACCGTTGATGACGCCGGCGCAGGTCATGGCGCTCGACCCGCCGCCGGCGTACATCCTTTATCAATAAAGAAGGCCCTTCGGGTTTTGGAAACCCGAAGGGTCTCTCCACTATTCAGTGATCGTGAACACCCCCCCATCGCTCCTCCCAAACACCTCCGGGAAGTACATCTCGTAGGCGTGGGTAGGGATCGCTCGGTACTCGCCAGGGAGGCTGGCGCGGATGAGGTAGGTGTACTCGTATGTGCCGCGCGGCAGATAGGTGGCGAAGAGCACCGCCTTCTCGTCGCGCAGCTCGGTGTGGTTGAACCACCACCAGCCGTAGCCGGTCCACGGATCGTACCGGTCGGTGCGTACCAGCTCCGGCTGCTCGCCGGCGACGCTGGTCGTCTTGAGGCTCTGGTCTATCCCCTCGGCACCGGCCGGGAAGGGGTCCTCGACCACCACGTAGTGCAGGTCGTGGGGAGCGATGATGGTCAACTTGACCCGGATGACGTCGCCCACCTGCGCTTGACTGATCGCCGGACACGTCTCTTCCTCCGGGTCGCAGCCGGTAGCCGTGTACCTCCGGCTGACGATGATGCCCCGATTGAGGGCGGTCACTTCCTCCACTGGCTTGAAGTAGCGCAGGTATAGGCTGTAGTACAACCGACCTGTCCCCGCCTCCTGCCCATCAGGCGCCCAGCGCTCGATGACGACCCGGTTGGCCGTGTCGGCCAGGAGCTCGGCAACCGCGACTTGCAGCTTGACTGTCTCGTCAATGTTCTCTCGCGCCACGCTCCCCGTGCCCAGTTCCTCGCCGTTGACGACCACGTGCCAGTTGTACGCCCCCTCCAGCTCGCCGGTGGCGACCATCCAGTCGGTGAGGGCCAGGATTGTCCAGGCGGTCTCCTGCGTCGTCTCCCAGTAGCCATCTTTGCGGATGACCATCAGCCAGCGGACAGCGTTGGGGGCCAGCGCGTTGTCGGGGTCCAACCGGGCCAGCGCCGCCAGCACGATAGCGGTAGAGCGGGTGTCGGTGTTCATCGCGTAGTAGTCCACCTGGGCTTCCTCCCAGTGCGCGCCGGTCGCGCTGACGATGGCGTCACCGCTGATGTCGGCGAGCAGAGAGTCCACGCGTGCCTCCCTCTCCAGCAGGCCGAAGGCCATCACCAGGTAGGCCTTGCCGAAGGTGTCCAGCGCGTCTCGCTTCTGGAAAAGCGTCTCCATGCGCGCCAGGTCCCCCTCGCCCGCCTCGGCCAACACGTAGAGGATGAAGGCCTGCCGGTTGGCCTGCCAGTGGAGTTCCAGATCGCGGGGCCGGCTCAGGCTGCCCTGCAGGTATTCCACCGCCCGCTTCATCACTCCTTCGTCCACGACGAATCCGGCCCGCTGCGCCTCGATCAGGCCCAGCAAGACATAGGCGGTCAGGTAGGGGCGGGAATCATCCGAGACCCACCAGCCCCAGCCACCGTCGTAATGTTGCTGGTTGTAGAGCCGCTGCAAGCCAAAGCTGACCAGATCGGGCAGCTTCTCCTCCAGGTCGGGCCGATCCAGCCCCAGTTCTTTGAAGGCACGGTAGGTGACGACATTGGGCAAGAAGCGGCTGACCGTCTGCTCGGTGCACTCGTAGGGGTAGTGCTCCAGGTAGTCCAACCCGTCCGTCATCCCGGCCGCCAGCGATGGGTCCACGTGCACCGCAAGCTCCCCCTGGGTGGAGTCATAGCTGGGCGGCAGGGCCACCGCCTCCAGTACCTGCCCGTCGGCGTCGAAGGTCCCGGCAGTGGCGACCACTTCCGGCGTGCTGTACCGATAGACCGGCAGGGTGATCTCGACGGCGTCGGAGTAGTCCCCTCCTCTCGCGCCGAAGCGCAGTGTCGTCTCGGAAACACCTTCCACCGTCACCGGCCACACCACTTTTACCTTGTCGTTAGCGGATACGCTGATTCGCTGACTCGTTGACTCGCCCACTTGCAATCCCTGCGCGTTGAACAGCACCTCCACCTCCAGCGCCTCATCGGTGTTGTTGTGCACCACGGCTGCCAGCTCCGCCTCGTCACCGACGACGAAGAAGCGCGGGGCTACCGGGCGCACCAAGAGGTCTTTGGTGCTGATGATGTCCACGTCCGCCTCGCCCACCAGCGTGCCGGCGGTGACGCCGTGAGCGCCCATGCGCCAGGTGGTGAGGTTATCCGGCAGTTCCACGCTTATCTGGGCGTGGCCGCCCTCGTCGGTGCGCAGGCTGGGGTTCCAGTAGGCCAGGTCGGGGAAACGCCGCCGCACAGGGCCGAACTCCTCGCCGCCGCCGCCACCGCCCAGCCCCTTGACCTCCTCGCCCAGCTCCTCGCTGAGGCGGTTGCCGGAGAGGGTCAGGCCGGTGGCCGTGTTAACCCCCAGCCCCCGCTCGCGCCAGAAGTAGCCCACGATGTCGGGACCGGGCCGGTCGGCTAGCGTCAGCACCGCCAGGTCCACCAGGTTGAGCGCCACTTCCGCCTCGACCGGGTTTCCCCGGCTATCGCTGGTGCTCAAGTCGTAGGTCACGGTCTCGCCGGGCCGGTAGTGCTCATCGGCGGATTTGTCGGGGGTCATCGTGATACTCAATTCCTTCTCCGTGGTCTCGATAGAGAGTTGCGCGTAGCCGACTTTGAAGCTGGGCACGGGGTTGTTATCGTCTACACCCTTGACGATGACGACCGAGACGAAGACGTTGGGAATGAGGTCCTCGGTGATGGGCATCTCGATCTGCTCCGAGTTGGTCTCCAGCGTCTGCACCCGGTAGTCGTAGATGTGGCCGCGCTCGACGGTGATGAGCGCTTCGACCGGCCCCTGGTACGGGTGCGGGATGAGGATGGTGGCCGTGTCGCCGACCTGGTACTGCCGCTTGTCGGTGACCAGCTCGATGCGGTCGTTGTTCTCCTGCCGCCAGTTGATGTATTCGCGCCCGCTGATCCACATATAGGTGGAACTGCGCACCTCGTTCCCCTTCTCGTCCAGGCCGGTGGCGATCACTTTGTAGATGCCGCCTGTTTCGGGCGTGAAGCTGGCGGATGCTTCACCGTCGGCGTCCATCGTCACCGTGGTGGTAAAGACCATGACGTCCTCGACGGTGCTCTCCCAGTAGTAGCGGCCATCCTCCGCCTGCTTCTGGACGCTGTACCACCTGTGCTCGGCAAAGACGATGGTCACCTCCTGACCCGGCACATGGTCGCTCTCCCAGTCCACGGTGATGAGGTTGACGCCGTTTGCCTGCCCCGCCGTGCCCACGTACCGCTCCGGCTGCAGGCCGATGTAGTACGTCCCCTTGTGGACGATGGCCTCGGTGCGGTTACTGACCTCCTGGTTGTTGACGTCGGTGACTGTCACCTCCAGCGTGAAGAGCTGGCTGGTGAGTTTTTCGGCGATGTCGGCCTCCAGGCTGAAAGTGAAGCGGCCCTCGGCGTCGGTGGTGCCTTCTCCATCGGCGATGCGCTCGCCGTATGGTCCTCCACCCCCGCTACGCCAGTAGTCGTAGTCGGTGAAGTCCCACCAGCCCTGGCCCTGGTAATCGAAGAAGTAGTCGGCGGAGAGCACGACGTAGCGCACCTGTGCATCCGCGACAGGGCCGCCGAAGAAATAGCTCGCCTGGGCAGTGACGTTGATCTCGTCTCCCTGGGTATACTCGGCGAGGTCCGTCTCGACCTCCACCTGGAACTCCGGCTTGCGATACTCGGCCACCTGGAAGGTGGTGTAGAAGTGGGTTTCCTTATCCACCAGGTAGTTCGCCCGGATGGTGTAGACGCCCAGCGACGCTTCTTCGTCCAGACCAAACTCGTCGTCCAGTGTGCCCATATCGCTGAGGATCAAATCATCCGCAAAGACCTCCTTTCCCTCTGGATCGGTGATCTCGACGTGGACTTTATCGTCGCTCGTGGGCAGGGAGTAATGAGCATCGTCGTCCTCCCGTATGATGCCCTTGAAGTAGACCGTCTGGCCGGGGCGGTAGATGGGTCGGTCGGTGAAGAGGTATCCGGCGAAGGAGTCCTCGTAGTTTTCCACCGGCAGGTCGAATTGCCAGGGGGTGATGCCATCATCCCACTCGCTGATAGCGGCGGCGAAATCCGGGCCGGGGCTATCGGCGTCGCCGACGAAGGCGAAGACGGGCGTCCAGCGGTCCATCGGCCGATGCCTGTCGCTGGCAAAGACCCCGTCCCAGGCCGTCGTCCCCTTCGCCAAAACGCTGGCATGCTCATCCATCACCACGACGGGCAGATCGGGCAGCACGTCGCCGGAACGCAGGTCGGTGGCCCAGACCAGCGATTCGGTACCGGTCGTCTTCAAGCTCAGGTTATGCCGCGAGACGAGCAACATCTGTTTGCTGACTTCCGGCACGAAGAATCGCGCTTCGGGGTAGATTGAGTCGGGGTCAGCCTGCACCTTCAGGAAGTACAGGCCCGGTTCCAACAGACCATCTTCAGATAGTTTGGTGCCGTAGATGGCGCGCTGGTTCAGCGGCGGATTCACGTCCAGCGTCCATTGTCGGATGAGGCTCTCCGCGTCGCCGCCGTATGCGTTCCAGTAGTTCCAAGAGTTTCTCCCGTTGGCCCGTAAGAAGTCCTCCAACGGCATCCGATAGAGGGCAAAGTTGACCCGGCCCACGTTGCGGACGGTCACGTAGGCCAGTGTCTCCGTGTAGGCGTCGAAGGTGACGATGTGGTCCACGCTGTGCAGGTAGACCATCGGGTCGTAGGCGCGGGTGCGCCAGCGGATGGTGGTATCTTGGCCCAGTTCTTGGCCGTACCGCCCCCGCACGTCGCCGCTGATGGTTACCTCGTAGTCGCTGTTGGGTTCAATGGGAAAGGAGATCTCGAGTTGGGTGTTGCTGTCCCACCAATAGGTGTAGACTTCCGTCGCCGAGACGGGCGGGCTGATGGTGAAGTTATCGTTGAGCGACTCGGTGTCCATCGGGCTGGAGAACTCGATCTCCAGGTTGCCCCACGGGTCGGCGCGCTGCTCACCGTCGGCGGGGTTGGTGCTGATAATGCGCGGGTAGGCGATGGTGTCGAAGGTCCAGTTGTACGGGTAGGAAGTGCCGGCCTCTCCCGTGGCTCCCTTAGCACCTCCGGCGACTTGCGCCAGGTACGTTGTGCCGAAGTCGAGCGGTTGGCCGGGGGTGAAACTCATCGTCTCCACGCCAACCCGCTCCGGCCCTTCGCCCCGATTCCACGACCATTGGTAGGGTTCGTAGGTTTCCCTGCGCGGCAGGACCAATCCCTCGTCGTGCCACTCGAAGGTACCTGCGACGGCTTCACCAGTGGACAGGTCCTTCAGTTCAAAGGCGGCCTCGGCGGAAGCGCGATCCATCGGCTGGTTGAAGGCAACATGGATGGTCGGCTCAGGGCTGACGTAGATGGTGTCTGCGTCGGGGTAGGTGCCGACGACGGCCGGCATGATGGTGGTGAACTCCCAGGTGAAGTCCTCGGCCAGTATGCCGCCGGTGGTGTCTTCGAGGCCAGCGGCGACCCACGCCGTGTATGTGGTGGCGGGCGCGAAGCCCCCGTCCTCGTCAGGGGTGAAGAGATAGATGGAGGTATTGAGCCACTCCCCGGTACCACTCACCGGAGGCTCGAAGGTGAGGGGCTGCGGCAGATTCCCTTGCCCTTCGATGGCCGTCAGGGGCACGACGGGCCGGTTGAAGAGGACGGTGACGGTGGCGTCGGTGGCGACCTCGGTGGTGTCCTCGGCCGGCTGGACACCGGCCACTTCCAGGAAGCCGACGGTGGTGAAGTGGAACTGGACCGGCTCGTCCAGCGGCAGGGCCTTCGCGCTGAGGGCTCCCCTCTTGAGGGTGACGCTGTATCGCGTGGCCCGCTCGAAGCCACCCCCGGCCGGCTTGAACTGCATCACGCGCTCGCTGGGCCACTCGAACGTGCCTGAGACGGAGGGTTCGATAGTGAAGGCCGCCTCCACCGTCTGCGTGTCCATCGCTTGGTCGAAGACCAGTTGCAGCGGCGCGTCGAGTGGCTGCTCCTCGCCCCGGGCTGGCGCGATCTGGATCACCTGGGGGGGGAGCGGCTCGGGCGGCGGGGTCGGGGTTGGGGTTGGCCTGCTGAGTATGGATGATAGCGGGCACTGGCAGGCCAGGGTCAGTGTGATGAGGATGACCACGAGTGTGATACGTGCTGCGTACTGCGTGTTGCGTGTTGCGCGTCCTTGGTATTTCATTTTGCAACTCCTTCGCGCGACCAACTTGCTTTCACTCGATCACCTCAATTATAACACGATTTCCCTCAACCGCACTCCCCTCCCCATCCACTCCCACCGCTATGAAGGTGTGCGCCCCGAGCGCCATCGGCCACAGCGATGGGTAGGGTGGACTCGTCGGCGTTGCTGCGGTAACGACGATGTAGCCGCCGACTTCACTTGTAGGGCAGCGTTTCCTGGTGCACCTGATCGGCCAGCAGCTCGATTTCGGGGTCTTTGTGCACCAGAATAGCATGGTTCTGTACAGCGAAGGCGGCAATGAGGGCGTCGGCAAATGAAACGCGGAACCGCGCTTTCAAACGCGCGGCGGCGAGCAGGGTGGGTTCATCAACGGACCAGATTTCTGTGGCTGATAGGTGTCGAAGCAGGGCGTAACGCTCGTCGGCTATCGGCTCACCTCTCTCTTGCAAAGAGATGTAGTAAGTCTCCAATAGTACCGGGAATGGAAGGAGTACCTGGCCCTGGCGCAGAATTTCCTCCACGCGATCCGCGCCGTCCTCGTCCTCCATCAGCGTGAGGATGGCCGAGGTATCCAGGAGGTATCTATCCGCGCTCACGTTCCCGTTCCTCCTGCCTCGATGCAAGCAGACGTTCAACCAATGCCTCCCCCTTGCCACAACCCCGGAGGGCACGGACTGGGTCTCGGGGAAGAGGGACGACCTTGATCGTTTCCCCATCGTCAATCCAGGCCAGCATATCACCCGCTTGAATGTTGTGGCGTCGGCGAATGGGGGCCGGGACGACGGTCTGTATACGCTTGGTAACAGTCGTTCTTAGCGCGGTCATGCTCCACCTCCGGCCCAATTGTACAAGAAGATGGACAGAATTGCAAGCCGAATTGGGATATTGGCTTGCGAATTACATTTTTGGCATGCCGGCATGCGCATTCTCAGCGCCGTGGAGCGGGTTTCACGAGACATTTCACTCGCTCACCTCGATCGTGACGCGATTCCCTTCCACCTCGTTTCCCTCCCCATCCACTCCCACCGCTGTGAAGGTGTGCGCCCCGAGCGCCATCGGCCACAGCGTTTTGTAAGGGGGACGGGTCAGTGTCGCCAGGGGGAGGCCATCTACCAGCAGCGTCACCTGTTGCAGTGAGACCCCATCGGCGGGGCGGGCGGCCACGACGATCTGCTGCGCCGAGGGGGGAATCTCTGGTGAGAGGCGGTAGCGCCCCCCCTGGTCGGGGCTGGTCAGAATCAGGGAGTGAGGAGTAGGGGGTAGGGAGTAGGAGGTTCCGAGCATGAATGCCATCTGGCTGCCAGGGCATAGGGGGGAGTACGCCTGCGGCGGCTGGGGGATGCTCTGCCAGCGCACCCAGTCCTGAGCCTCGGCAGGGTAGAGGGTGTACCGCTTCTGGGTGGTGAATTCGGGCGGGCAGCCGGGGCCGGCCAGCAGGCCGTTGCGCGTGTCGAGGGTGTACACCCAGTGCCAGTCGTCGCTCCGCGCAGGCTCCGTCCCTTCAATGAAGAGTTCAATAACGGTATGAGGACAGCGTACCGGCATCCTCTGTTCCCCTGCCCCCCCGCTTCCCTGCTCCTCTGCCAGTCCCAACCCGCTATCTGCACACACCTCCAACCGCACCATCCCCTCCGGCTCCGCGAACCCGCGCTCTGGCACGCCCTTGAGCAGCTCCTCCATCACGTCGTGCCAGATGGGGGCCGCGCCGGTCACGCCACTGACGTGATTCATCGGCGTGTTATCGGCGTTGCCGGCCCACACGCCGACTACGAGGTCGGGCGTGTAGCCCACCGTCCAGTTGTCGCGCCAGTCGGTGGTGGTGCCGGTCTTGGCGGCCGCCGGACGGGACAGCCGCAGCGCGCTTCCCTCGCCGAAGGAGGAGGTGCGGGCGAGGTTATCGCTCAGGATGTCGGTGATGAGATAGGCCACGCGCTCGTCCATCACGCGCTCGCCCGGTGTCGCTTCCCACACTTTGAGCACCCGCCCCCGACTATCCTCCACGCGGGCGATGGTTACTGGCTCGACGCGGCAGCCGGTGTTGGCGAAGGCCACGTAGGCCCCGGTCAGCTCCAGCAAGCGCACCTCGCCGCCACCCAGCGTCAGCGCCAGGCCAAAACGGTCGGCGTCGTCAAAGGTGGTGATGCCCATCGCGCGGGCCAGCCTGGTCATCTCGCCCAGCCCCACATAGTCCAGCACCTTGACGGCAATCAAATTGTAGCTGGACCCCAGCGCCTGCCGCAGCAGCACCGGCCCGTGCCACCTCCGGTCATAGTTGCGGGGGACGTAGGGGTCGCCTTCGCGGGTGACGAAAACGGTGCGCACGTCCACCATCATCGTGGCCGCCGTTAGAGGATCGGGGCGGGTGGGATCGAAGGCGGCGGCGTAGGTGATGGGTTTGATGGAGGAGCCGGGCTGCCGGAGCGCGACCGCGCCGTTGACCGCACCATCAATGCGCGGGTCGAAGTAATCGGGGCTGCCGACCATCACCAACACCTCGCCCGTGTGGGGGTTCATCGCCACCACGGCTGCGTTGTTGACGTTGCGGGCCGGCTGAGCAGCGGCCAACTGCGCCAGCCGGTAGCGGATGATGCGCCGGGCCGCGTCCTGCGCGTCCAGATCCAGTGTGGTGTGGACCTGCAAGCCCTGGGTGTAGATCGCCTCCAGCCCAAATTCCTTCTCCAGTTGCCCGCGCACATACATGACGAAATGGGGCGCTGCGATGGGGAAGGGGGCCGAGGCGAAGTGAAGGTCCTCGGCGGCTGCCAGGTCGGCCTCCTCCTGGGAGATGGTTCCGTGCTTGACCATCAACCCCAGCACCACGGACTGGCGCTCCCGGGCGGCCTGGGGGTTCTCCAGCGGGTTGTAGCGGGCTGGCGACTGGGGCAGCCCGGCCAGCAGCGCGCACTCCGCCAGGTCGAGCTCGGCCGCGCTCTTGGCGAAGTAGGTACGGGCAGCGGCCTCCAGCCCGTAAGCCAGGCTGCCATAGTAGGTCTCGTTCAGATAGAGCGTGAGGATTTCGTCCTTGCTGTACGTCCGCGCCAGGCGGTAGGCCAGGATGGTCTCGCGCAGCTTGCGCTCCAGACTGACCTCGGTTCGCTCCTCCGGTGAGAGCAGTAGATTGCGGGCCAGTTGCTGGGTGATGGTGCTGCCGCCGGAAAGAATCTCGCCACCGCGCAGGTTGATCCACAGCGCGCGGAGGATGGCCCAGAAGTCCACGCCAGGGTTGTCGTAGAAGCTGGCGTCCTCGGTGGCGATGGTTCCGTCCACGCAGGCCTGCGGCACCTCGGCCAGGGAGACGGGGGTGTGCGCGCCGGAGTGCGGGTCGAGAATTTCGTACAGCAATCGTCCATGTCGGTCGTAGATGCGTGTGGAAGGAGCGGCGGCCCGCTCGTACAACCGCTCGGGCGAGGGGAGGTCTACCATCAGCCAGCGGGCCGTTCCAAAGACAGTCAGGATCAGCAATAAGGCGAGGGGGATGAGGATGCGTGAAACGTAAAACGTAAAACGTGAAGCGTGGTGCGTCATGGCGTGTAGTCCCGCAGAATGGAGCCGCCGATGAACTCGCGCAGGATGGAGTTATCCGGGACCATATCGGGGCCGCAAGGTTTGAACCAGCGGAGGAAGGTCAGCAGCCGCTTGGCCTCCACGTGCCGGGGGCTGGGGAGCTCGACCTGCAGCAGCAGCGGCTCGGCCAGCGGCTTGAGCACCGCCAGCTCATAGACCAGCGCTGAGTTGACCATTACGTCGGCGTGCTCCTGGTAGGGGAAAATGTGCCGCTTCTCCCCTCGCCGCACGCTTTCCCAGCGCTTCAAAGTCTCCTCAGCCGCATATCCCCGGTAGGTGGCATCTCGCACGATGCGACGGATGAGGCGGGTGTCCGTCGTCGGCACCCGGTTGTGACGGTCAATGTTGAGTTGCGTCAAGGCCGAGAGATAGATGCGGAAGATGCGCTGCCTCGGCACTGAGGGCACCAGTTGGGGGTTCAGCCCGTGGATACCCTCGACGATGATGATGTGGTCGGGGCCAAGTTGGACGGTCTCGCCCTTCTCCTCTCTGTGGCCGGTTTTGAAGTTGAAGCGAGGGAGCTGCACCGGCTCTCCGCGCATAAGGGCCAGGAGGTGCTGGTTGAATAGCGGCACGTCCAGTGCCTCCAAGGTTTCGAAGTCATACTCGCCGTGCTCATCCCGGGGCGTCTTCTCCCGATCTACAAAGTAGTTATCCAGTTCCAAGGGGAAGGGCCGGATGCCGTGAACCAGCAGATGGATGGAGAGCCGCTTGGAGAAGGTGGTCTTACCGGCGGCGGACGGGCCGGCGATGAGCACCAACCGCACCTCGTCCCGCCAACGGGCGATCAGGTCGGCAGTCCGCGCGATGCGCTGCTCGTGCAGTGCTTCTGAGACGAGGATGATCTCGCGGATGCGACCGTTGGCGATGGCCTCGTTCAGTCCGCTTACTGAATCCACGCCGAGCAAGCGCAGCCATTCGCCGTATTCGCGGAAGATGGCCGTCAGTTGGGGGTAGTCTCGCACCGGGAGGAGTTCCGTCGGGCGGTGACGGCGCGGATACTGGAGCACAAATCCCGGAGGCCACAGGTGCAGGGCGAAGTAGCGCAGGTACCCAGTTGAGGGCACCATGTAGCCGTGGAAGTAATCGCGTGAGCCGCGCAAGCTGTAGAGGGGAAGGTAATCCTTCTGGCGGCGTGTCAGCAACTGAACCTTCTCCTCCTCGCCACGGGCGTGAAACATCTGGATGGCCTCTTCGAGCGGTACAAACTCCCGCACGATCGGGATGTTCTCAGCGACGATTGCGCGCATGCGGGCCTCAATCTGTGCCAGCTCCTCTGCGCTGAACGGATCGCGTCCCCGTACCTGGCAGAAAAAACCGCCGAAGGGAAGCGTATGATCTACGAAAACCTGGGCCTCGGGGAACAATTCGCGCACGACAGTCACCAGCAGGAAGGAGAGCGCGCGCCGGTAGATGCGCACACCGTCAGAGTCGGAGAGGAGCACGGTGTCCACCCGAGCATCGGACTGCATCGGGTAGGTCAATTCGCGCAGTTCGCCGTTGACCAGCGCCGCGATGACGGGCACCGGGCTGTCACCCAGGGCTACCTTGATATACTGCTCCACCGATGTTCCCACAGGGGCCTCGAAGATCCGTCCGTCGGGGAGACGCGCCTGGGCTGTCTCACGGGGCTTCGCGCTCAGTACAGGTAGAGTTCGTTCCCTTTCCATCACATGCTGTCGCTTGCTAAGAGATGAAAGCGGCCACTGAGGCCGCAATGAGAGTAGACAAGTGTATACGACGGTCTTTTCCGAAGCGTGAGACTGGGACGAGGTTCTCCGGGTTCAGAGAAGAAGGGCTATGGCAGCCCTACTCGCCCGGCCATCACCAGCGCCATGCAGCCGCACAACGCTACGTTCAGGAAGAGCAGGACAGATAACACGAAACGCTGCCATGGCTGCAGGCCCGAGAACATCCGGGCAAGAGGAGGCCTTTCCTCACCATACCCGATTTCCTCCCCCGTCTGGATCATCTGCTCCCGCAGGCCCTCCAGCACATCTGCCTGGCCTGCTTGACCACTCAGGTTCTCCACTATATCCTCAGCGATCTGTTCGCGGGGACCTGGCTCCTTCTCTGGCTGCTGTCCTAACTGCTGGTCACGCATCTCGGCAAGCCAATCAGGTAGCTCTTCTGCCATACGCCATCTCCTCCTTCAGCTTGTGTTCCACCAGATATTAAGATACCGCTAAACACTCCAAAAGTCAAGTATTTGTCATCCTCCCCAAAAAAGAAAGCGCCGGGGGCTTTTCACCGGCGCTCGTCCACTATTGACGCTTCCTCAACTCGCCTTCCGCTGCCTCCTTCTTGTTCGAGCTTTTTCCTCCCGCCCCACCCAGAAGTGATGCCGCAGCACGGAGGGCAAGGGGGTCACTCGCACCCCGCCTATCTTCCGCTCCTTACCGTTACTCCCCCATGCCGATAGCGTCGAGGGGTGGACGTAGCAGACGTCGGGGGGCGTGCCGAACTTCTGCCGATACCTCCGCGCCGCCCGGCCGATCTTCTCTGCCAGACCACGCCCAGGATCGTCATCGTACCATAACAGGCCCTCATTCATCGTCTGAACCTCCCACCTACGCCACCGTTTGGCTGAGGGCTTCGACTGAGCTCAGCCGAAGTCCGCTCACGGTGAAATCTGCCGCTGCATGTGCCAGGTGTTGTGCCGCGCGTCCTGGTACACATCGAACGTGCCTTCGGAACAGCGCACCCGGAAGCAGTGCCGCTCCACCCTGCCGCCCCGACCGCGCCGCGAAACCGTCCAGCAACGCTCCACGGCATGCACATCGTACCGCTTCCCACGCCATACGAACTCTCTGGGGAAGTAGCCGTGCCGCCGCTTCCGCATCTCGATGGGCTCTGCAACATGCCGGCCGCGTCGCAAGCTTGTCGAATGGCCTCGCTTTTTCTTACCCTGTCTCGTTCGAGACCCTCGCTTCATACTAAGCCTGTTTTTCGCACCCCTGGAAATCGTAACAGTGATTGTACAGATCATAGCTGAATCGCATCCTGAGTAGGCCGAAGGTCGTATCGAAGGGGCGATTTAGCGGCCCGTCGCCCTTCGATACGCCGCTTCGCGGCACTCAGGACGACTGGCCTGATTTAGCTGCTAGCGGAGTGCGAAATCTAGGCTAAGGAGAGTACTCATAGGACGTCACCTCCGAATCTACTGGTGCCCCTCCCACCACGGTGAAGTTCCGCTGCATCGGCGCGGTTAACGAGGGCGGGAGTGCGTTCCAGGCGTTCAGCCCCTGCTGCCCGCCCGGTGGTGTAACCACGACCACCGGTGGATATGTTCCTTGCTGTGGCGTGGATGGTCGCGCGACTCGACTGAGCTCGCCGAAGTCGCCCTCCTCATCGCGCCTGCGGCTCACGGCGACGATGAGCAGGCTGGTGGGGATCGCTGCCCCCACGCCGCACACCGCCCCGGCCAGCACCGCCAGCGCTTCATCACTCAGGCGATCACTGACGATGATGGCCAACGTCACAGCGAACGTAACCATCACCAGGCCAGCGAACATCTTCAAGCGGCCCCACCCACTGCTGCGACTCTCCCTGTCGTCCATTACTACGTTCCTCCTCCGAAAGCCTCGGTCAACCGGTTTACCGGCCAGGGCAAGGAGATCCGGCGTGTGGCAGAAGCAAGAGAGGGGCTGGCGGACAAAATCTCGCCCTGCGCCAGATGAATCACCATCTCCTCGATTTCCTCCGGCGAAACGTACGCTGCCTGGAACCGGATCACCCGTCCCTCGGCCACGGCCAGGAAGTCCCCTCGCCCCATCAACCGCTCGGCCCCGGTGCCACTCCATCCGGTGGCCGTCCGTGCATCCTCGACGCTCGTCACCCGCCCCACCAGCCGTACAGGAAAGTTCGCCTTGACCAGGGGGCCCAGTACAGCCGTCGTGGGCTTCTGCGTGGCGGCGACGATGTGAATACCGGCCTCCCTCCCGCGCTGCGTCAGCCGGGTCAGTGCCCACTGCACTGGCTTTCCTCCTACCATCAACAGATCGGCCAGTTCGTCAATCACGACTACAACGCGAGGGTGGGACCCCCCTCCAGCTCCCCCGTTCGGCCCGGCCCTTCGACTCCGCCCTTCGACAAGCTCAGGACTCCGCCCAGCGTAAGCGCTCACGGCGAAGCCAGAAGCGGGGGGAGAGGAGCCCCGTCTCTCCATCAGGTGCACCAGGCTGTTGAGCGCCTCGGTCGTCTCCTCCACATCCCGGATAACAGGGCGTGCTAGATGGGGTAGTCCCTCAAACAGGCCAAAGGCAGCCCCCTTGGGGTCTATCAGCATCAGTGTCAGTCCCCCTGCCCTCCCTTCCCTTTGGAAGGGGGAAGGAGCAGGATTCGCCATCGCCAGGCTGAGGATCATCGTTTGCAGGAGCATCGTCTTTCCCGATCCCGTAGTCCCTGCGACCAGGATGTGAGCGACGTCGGGGGATGGCAGGCGGATGAGCAACGGGGCGCCATCCTCGGCCAGGCCCAGGATTGCGGTCACCGGCGGCATGGAACCGTCACCATCGTCCAGTTGGCGGAAGAGAGGCAACAGGCGCACCGGCTGGGGGTCATCGCGGGGCACTTCGACGGCCACGGCAGCCCCACGCCGCGATACCCGACAGTTGGATGCGTCAAGGGCGGCAGCCAGTTCTTCGCTCAGTCCCTTGATCTTGGAGATCTTCGTGCCCACGGCAGGCAACACCTGGAAACGCACCCAGCGGGGCGTGACCGTGCCGCCGGTCACCCGTGCGGGCACCTTGTGCAAGGCCAACACTGCCTCGATCCTATCCGCCTGAAACTCCAGCCTCTTTCGCATCCTCGTTGCCCCTCAGCTACTACGTCGAAGTGTTAGAACAAAAGTTCTAGCCCTTGTATCATACCAGAACATTTGTGCGCCGTCAAGCGAGTAGAGCAAGACATTATCCCAAATGAGTTGGGAAAACTTGGGATAATACGACGGCAAGAAGAAAGGCCCAGCCTTACGGCTGGGCCTTTGGCACTCTTATCCTCGACACCGGCCCGAGGAGCCTGCACTGAGCAAAGTCAAAGTGCCGGTACCGGATTGCTCTTGCAGCGGGCTTCCAGCGCCGCCGTTCGGCTAGCCGCGGCTCGACTGAGCTCACGGCTTGGGCCGGTCACCGCACCTGCCGGATGACCATCACGACTTTGCCCTGTACCTCCACCAGACGGGGGTCATCCACGTAAATCGGCTCCATCGTGGGATTGGCCGGTTGGAGCCGCACCTGCCCCCCCTCCTCCTGGTAGAAACGCTTGAGCGTCATCTCCCCGCGATCTTTCAGCCACACCGCCGCCATCTCGCCGTTCTCAACTCGCTGCTGGTGACGCATCACGACGACGTCGCCGTCGTGCACCAGTGCATCTATCATCGAGTTCCCCTCCACCTGCAGGGCGTACAATCCCTCCGGGTCTCCCAGAACGCCACGGGTTAATTCAATTGTCTCGTCGCCCATCAGCGCGAAGTCGCTGGTGGGCACCGGGATAGGCTCACCAGCCACGATACGCCCCAGCAGTGGCAGCCGAACCACGGCGTCCGGCATCATCTGTGCTCGGGCCGTGGTGGTCACCTTCAACCCACGTGAAACCTCCCGGTCCCGGCTAATAAGGCCCCTCTCCTCCAGACGCTGCAGGTTATAACTCACAACAGAGGTGGAGCTTATATCTGCTGCCGCGCCGATCTCGCGGATGGAGGGCGGGTAGCCATTTTCCTCGATGTACTCGCCGAGGAATTCCAGTATCCTCTGTTGCCTTTTCGAGAGACGCTCATCCATCATCAACCTCCTCGCTCTCAATCATATCTGACAAGACTTCAAGGGCAGTTTTATTATACACGAACATACGTTCTATGTCAAGGGCCTGATGCAGCCACCCGCTCCCCGCCCGCGTAGACGCGAAAACTGCGCCGTCGTGTGTAGCCGATCAATGTGATGGACCATGCCTGTGCCAACTGGATTGAAAGCGAGGTCGGTGAGGTACGCGAGATGACAATAGGAATCCCCATCCGTGCTACCTTGCTCACCATCTCGGAGCTAACACGCCCGCTGGTAATCAGAACACGGTCTCGCATGGGCTGGCCTTGCCGCAGACAGATGCCGGCGATTTTATCAAGCGCGTTATGGCGACCGATGTCCTCCGCCGCGCACAGCAGTCGCCCCCTTTCAGCCAATGCCGCCCCGTGAATCCCTCCCGCCCGGCGATAGAGGGCGGTCGCCTGCGAAAACTCTTGCATCAACTGTGTAATCTGTTGCGGAGTGACGCGCAGGTTCGATTCGACCCGATGGCGTGCACTGGCCACATCTCCAAAGGTAGTACCGCCGGAACACCCGGAGGTGATGACACGCAGTTGCGGGGTCTCGATGTCGTGCTCAAGCCAGACATCCACGCACCGCTCCCCACCGCACAGCTCGAGCACCGCCACCTCGTCTGGCCCTTCGATCAACCTTTCGTTGAACAGGAAGCCCAACGCCAGTTCCTCCAACTGGATCGGCGTGCACATCAGGCTGACCAGTGGCTGGCCGTTCACGTAGAGGGTGATCACCTCCTCCACCGGGACGACGCCGCGCACCGGCCTGCACCCGGTGTCGTAATAGCCGGTATACGTGACGGGATATGAACCTGAGTTGCTCATTCTACTCCTCCAAGTGGATCAGCGGTTTGGCGTCGGCGCGGTTGTGATGTAGGAAGGTTCCTCAGCGGTCAGCGAGCCGTAGCAGGCTAACGCGGCGGCTTTGCAACCGCCCTGGCAAGTGGCGCGCAACGCCTGAATCTCCGCGCTGGAGAGGGCCAGGAGAATTAAGTCCTGTTCGATGGAGACCTTGCCCCACACCCCTAGACGTAGGCGACCTCGCAAGTGGCTCCCAAAAGCGGCCAAGATCTGTTGCCTCTGCCTCAATCCCATCGCGGATGATACAGGGCATTAGACCTGCCGTGTGAGGCATGTTGCCAACTACCTATTCTCGCCCAGCAGGTCCAATGCCCCCTCCATCACTGCCTCCGGGGTGAAGCCGAACTTCTCCATCAGCACCTTATAGGGGGCAGAGGCCCCGAACCGCCGGATGCCTATCACTGCCCCCTCCGGCCCCACGTACCGCTCCCAGCCAAAGGGAGCCGCCGCCTCGATGGCCAGGCGGGTGGTGACGTCGGGTGGGAGGACGGAGGCGCGATAGGATGGTGTCTGGGCCTCGAACAGTTCCCAACTGGGCATGCTCACTACCCGCGCTGTCACTCCCCTCTCAGCCAGCAGTTCCCGCGCCTCCAGTGCCAGGTGCACCTCGGAGCCGGAGGCGATGAGAATCAGGTCCGGGGGGCCGCTGGGGGCCTCTCGAATTACGTACGCCCCCCAGGCCACCCCCTCCGCGCTGGCCTTGTCGCTGCGGTCCAGCACCGGCACCGACTGGCGGGTCAGGATCAGAGCAGTGGGGCCATCCCGCCGTTCCAGCGCTACCTTCCAGGCGACGGCCGTCTCATTGGCGTCGCAGGGGCGGATAAGGACCAGGTTGGGAATCGCCCGCAACGCCGCCAGGTGCTCGACCGGCTGGTGGGTCGGCCCGTCCTGGCCGATCCACACCGAGTCGTGGGTCCAGACGTAGACGACCGGCAGGTGCATCATCGCCGCCAGCCGCACCGGCGGACGCATATAGTCGGAGAAGACCAGGAAGGTGCCGCCGTAGGGGAGCACGCCGCCGTGCAGCGCCAGCCCGTTGAGGATGGCGCCCATCGCGTGCTCCCGCACCCCGAAGCGGAGGTTGCGTCCGGTGGGGGTCTCACGCTGGAAGTCGGCGGTGTCCTTAAGCAATGTGCTGTTGGAGGTACCCAGGTCGCCTGAGCCACTGATGAGCGTGGGCAGGGCGGGAGCAATGGCGTTCAGCACCGCGCCCGAGGCCTTGCGAGTGGCCAGTGGGCCATCGTCGGAGGCAAAGGTGGGTAACATGTGCGTCCACCCTTCGGGCAACTTCCGTGCCCACAGCGTCTCCAGGAGCGCCGCCTCCTGCGGGTACTCGGCGGCGTAGCGGTCAAACGTCGTCTGCCAGCGAGCCTGAGCTTCCTGCCCCTGCTCTACAGCGCGACGGAACAGCTCCAGCACCTCTCCGGGGATCAAGAAGTGCGCGTCGGGCGGCCAGCCCAAGGTCTCCTTGGTCAGCCGCACCTCCTCTTCCCCCAACGGCGCGCCGTGGGAAGAGGCATCGTCCTGCTTGTGAGGGCTGCCGTAGGCGATGTGGGTGTGACAGACGATGAGCGAAGGGCGTTCCGTCTCCTCCTGCGCGGCGCGGATGGCCGCCTCGATTCCATTTAGCTCGTATCCATCCACTTCCTGCACGTGCCAACCGCAGGCGCGGAAGCGGGCCGGCACATCCTCGGTAAAGGTGATGTCCGTCGAGCCTTCGATGGAGATGTCGTTGTCATCGTAGAGATAAATGAGTTTGCCCAACCCCAGATGCCCCGCCAGGCTCGCTGCCTCGTGGCTCACACCCTCCATCAAGTCGCCATCGGAGACGATGGCGTAGGTGTGGTGGTCGAAGATGGGGAAGCCAGGTCGGTTAAAGGTGGCAGCCAGAAACCGCTCGGCAATCGCCATCCCCACCCCATTGGCGAAGCCCTGTCCCAGTGGACCGGTGGTGGTTTCGACGCCGGGAGTGAGGCCATACTCGGGATGGCCTGGGGTGCAGCTGCCCCATTGGCGGAAGTTCTTGAGTTCCTCCAGCGACATGTCGTAGCCGGTGAGGTAGAGCAGGCTGTAGAGCAACATCGAGCCATGCCCGGCCGAAAGGATAAACCGATCGCGGTTGGGCCAAGCGGGGTTGGCCGGATTGTGCTTGAGGAAGCGGGTCCACAGCACGTAGGCCACATCTGCCATTCCCATTGGCATACCCGGATGGCCGGATTTGGCTTTTTCCACAGCGTCCATCGCCAGCGTGCGGATGGTGTTGATGCACAGCTTATCAAGTTCGGTGCTCACCGTTGGTTCCTTTATCGTCGTGTTGTAGTGTAAGAGTTTTCTATTGTACCTGGAAAGACGGCGTTGGCAAGATTGAGGACGAGCCGCCCCCCTGTCGAGGGCGGCCCGTCCAAATAGACACGACCGCGCCGGCCCTAGAGCAAGGGCCGGCGCAGGAACGAGGCGATGTAATCCACCCGGATCACACCGCTCGGCTGATCCTACGTTATTCAAGACATCGAGTGTGAGAACGCATGAGCTGCCCGATCAATCCTGGGAGTTACCGGAACAGCAACATCACTAACGTCAGGCCGACGACCACAAGGGCAGTGGCCGGCAGGATACGGGTCAAAGGGCGAATGTGTGGCTGAAACATCTCTCTCTCCTCTATATCGGCGATAGGCAGTAGTCATTCATTGACCGATATATGGGTTCACCAAAGCACTCTTATATTACCACTGTCCAGTCGCCATCTCAATAGGCTATTTGTACTACCTGTGGCGTTTGCCTCTGCCACGTCACTGCCTGGAGCACTGTGCCCGAGGCAAGGAGGGTGGGCTTACCGGGTGTACGGCTAGGTGCGGACGGCAGGACGGCCAGGCCTGCTCCTTCATCAGGGGATGAAGTTGCCTTGGATGGCGAAACGTAGTATAATTTTCGGACGTTGTCCCTCAGAAAGGGACGCAAGTTCACGAGGAAGCGTACGATGAACCTGATCGAATCACTGGAACGTCAACTAGAACCCAATCCGAACATTCCCGAGTTGCACCCAGGCGACACCGTCAAGGTGCACGCGCGCATCATCGAGGGTGAGAAGGAGCGAGTGCAGGTTTTTCGGGGTACTGTCATCAGTCTGCGCAAGGGCGGAGCGAGTGCCAACTTCACCGTGCGGCGCATCGCCTCCCACGGTATCGGAGTAGAGCGCACCTTTATGTTATACTCACCGCGCATCGAGAAAGTCGAGGTAGTGCGACGGGCGTATGCCCGTCGTGCCAAGCTCTACTATCTGCGGCAGCGACGAGGCAAGACGGCTCGCCTGCGGGAAAAGCGCGCTCGGTAGTCCCGTTGGGCCGTTCCCTGAGCCAGCCCTATAGTGGGCGTAGGATACACGCACCTACGCCCCTTTTTGCATGTTGGCAGTTTGAGCCGCTCTGCGTGAGGCTCTGGAGACAAAAGCCAGGTTTTTCGGAAAAACCTGGCTCTTGAGTTTGCGTTACGAGGTCTTCTGTGTTAGACTTGATGACAACTCATGGCAGAGGTAATGCCTTAATGACATCACTTCCAACCCGGCTAGCCGATCTCCGCAAGCTGTTCCAGACGCTCGATTGGGACCGGCTCTCGCTCGACGTGGAGCAGGAGGCGCATGCCCGCCTTGCCATCGTCGGGCCGGTCAATTCGGGCAAGTCCACCCTCTTCAACCTGATCAAGGGCCGTAAGGTTTCAGCGGTCACAGCCGTGCCTGGCACCACCAGGGGGCTCGTGACGGAGGTGTTTGGCCCCTTCACGCTGGTGGATACACCGGGCTTCGGGGAGGTAGGGGGGGTCAACCGGGCCGAGGTCGCTCAGGCTGCCGCCGAGGGAGCAGATCTGGCGGTGTTGGTGCTGGATGGAGCGGCAGGTCTGCACCAGTCGGATTATGACCTCTACGAGACACTGCGGGCAGCTCGGGTGCCGCTGGTCGTCGCATTGAATAAGACTGACCTGATCAAGCACGACCTGGCCGCGGCCCTGGATGACATCGAGCGAAAACTGGGCACGACGGTGATCCCCATTTCGGCTAAGACTGGCGCAGGCGTGGGCGAGCGGCTCATCCCGGTGATTGTGGAGGCGCATCCCTGGATGGCGGTCGCGTTGGGGCGGGCGCTGCCGCACTACCGCCGTCAGATCAGCCGCCGGCTCATCCGTGGCGCGGCCTTGCTCAATGCCATCATCGCGGCTGAACCGATCCCTGGAGTTGACATCCCTCTTCTGCTAGCCTTGCAGGTGCGTATGGTGCTGCGCATTGCGGCCATATATGGCGAATCGCTCAGCGTGCGCCACGCGCGCGAGTTGCTGACCACCATGGCTGGCGGCGTTGCGCTGCGTTACTTGGCGGCCGAGCTGGGCAAGCTTATTCCAGGCCCCGGATGGCTGATCGGAGCCGTTGTGACTGGGCTGGGCACATGGACGATGGGTCGGGTGGCGGTGGTCTACTTTGAAGGTGGCAAACGGCTGACGCCGGAGCAGTTGCGCCAGCGATACAGGCGCTTGCTGCGGCGTCCTGGAAGTGCACACCCAGGGGGTAAGATGGGAGGTTAGCGCGGTTGTGAATGATACGTCGTTATCAATGTAGGGAGCAGATATGGGGCAAGAAGGCATAGAGCTTCGGTATGGGTGTAATCCTCACCAGAAGCCGGCGAGGGCATACGCCAAGACGGGCACGTTGCCCTTTAAGGTTCTGAGCGGTGCTCCTGGATACATCAACTTACTGGACGCCCTCAACTCGTGGCAACTGGTCCGGGAATTGAGGCAGGCGTTGGATCTGCCTGCGGCGGCGTCATTCAAGCACGTGAGTCCCGCTGGGGCGGCGGTCGGTATCCCGTTGAGCGACGCTCTGCGCAAGTCCTACTTTGTCGAGGGGATGGAGCTATCCCCGCTTGCCGCGGCCTACGCGCGGGCGAGGGGGGCTGACCGGATGTCGTCCTTTGGTGATTGGGTTGCCTTGAGCGATATGGTTGACGTCCCAACGGCAAAACTGATCCGCCGTGAGGTTTCCGACGGTGTCATTGCACCATCTTACGATCCTGAGGCGCTTGAGATTCTTCGCCAGAAGCGAAATGGCAGGTACGTTGTCATCGAGATTGACCCCGATTACGAGCCGGAAAAAGTGGAGACAAGAGAAGTCTTTGGAATTACGTTGGAACAGAAGCGGAACGATGCATGCATCAGTTTTGATATGCTACAGAACGTCGTGACCCAAAATAAGGACATACCAGACTCGGCCAAAAGAGACATGTTCGTCGCACTCGTGGCTCTCAAATACACGCAATCCAATTCCATCTGTCTGGTGCTGGATGGACAGGCTATCGGTGTGGGAGCGGGCCAGCAATCCCGTATCCACTGCACGCGATTGGCAGCGTCTAAGGCGGATGTATGGTATCTGCGGCAGCATCCCGCTGTTCTCGGTCTGATGTTTAAGGAGGGCCTGTCTCGTCCGGAACGAGATAATGTGATTGACCAATACCTCAGGGATGACCTGACTCCTGTCGAGGAGAAACTCTGTGAGGAGGCGTTTGAAGTGGTTCCCCGGAGGCTCTCTCCACAGGAGAAACGTGAGTGGCTTGATGGGTTAAGTGGGGTATCCCTTGCCTCCGATGCGTTTTTCCCGTTTCGCGACAGCATAGAGCGGGCCAAGCAGAGCGGAGTCCAATATGTCGTTCAGCCTGGTGGGGCTCTCAGGGACGATACCATCGTTGAGGCTTGTGATGAGTATGGCATGGTGATGGCCTTCTCCGGGGTGAGGCTTTTTCATCACTAGAGAGTAACCGCTTGGGGCGATAAGCTCGTCACTTAACCGTAACGGAGCTGTAACCCGTCACTTCTCCGGCTAGGATACAATTCGTGTAGACGTTGCATACATGAGAGCCCTACTATGTGGGACACACATTGTTGCAGATCACTTAACCTGTTTATCGGTGGAAATCTGTGACAATCAGTGTTCTATGCTCTGTTCCCCATGGTTCCTATTATGCAACAACTCTCATGAAAATGACGAGGAGTTATATGGGCTGGGACTTTGGTTCTTGGCTGCATCAACACAAAGAGGAGATTGAGGCTCGCTGGCCGGTGGTGTTTCAAGATCTGCCGGCCTATGCTCTCTCTTCGCCAGACGAGAATCTTCTCTGTTGGCGCTCACTCGTTGGAGCCTTGATGGCGGATGAGACTGAGGCGTTGGTGAAGAGGGCTCACCAATGGGCAGCTCGAGAGATGAAAGAGCGCGGAGCCGCCCCCTCCGAGCTTCTCTTGATCGCTGATGGCCTCTCCCGGATAGTCCGAGATCTGCTGCCGGCAAAAAAGGGGCTGGATCAGGTTGTTGGTCGCTTCAACCTCTTGACCATGGCATTGGCTCAATACTTCGCTGGCGAGGCGGAGCGGTTGGAGGTTGAGAAATCCCAACTGGAGACCCTCTACGAGATCACGCGAGAGCTTTCCGCCAGCCTGGATCAGCGGCGTGCGCTCCAGAAGGCTCTGCAGGAGGTGACGACAGCAATCGCTGCAGAGATGGGAGCAGTCTTCCTAGCGGACGGTAAAGCCGGGCAGGTGGCGCCCGAAGCAAAAGTCAACTGGAGTGGCGAAGCGGTTGATTTGACCGCGTTCCCCTCAGCGTGGCGGTTGGGGCAGTCTGCTCCGCCATTGGTCCTGAACGATCTGCAGGCGGAGGAAACAGAAGCGTGGGCAAGAACGCTGGCTGGCCCGGATGTCGCCTCCTTAATCGTGGCTCCGTTGATCGCTAATGGGGAGTTTCGGGGTCTTCTGGCTGCGGCCAGCTCCCGTCCGGGGGCCTTCAGTTCCAGCCATGCTCGGCTCTTCCACAATGTCCTCAGCCAGATCTCCACGGCCATCAGCAATGCCGAGGTCTACCGCCTCATCAGCGAGCAGGCCCAAGAGCTGGGTCTGATGCTCCGCCGCCAGCAGGAAGAAGGCACCAAAAGGCAGGCAATCCTTACCTCCATCGGCGATGGCGTTGTCGTGAACGACACTGAAGGAAAGATTATCCTGGTCAACCCGGTGGCGGAACGCATCCTGGGCATGTCTAGCGACGAGTTGATCGGCCAGGACTTCCGCGCCCTATTTTCTGTCTTCGGCACTGAAGGAGAAGCTGGGGGGGCAGGAGGGAAGGAAGCGATCGTTGCGATGGAGAAGCTATTGACTTCTCCTGTCCCAGGGGTGGCCCAGTCCTTCAAGATGAGGCTGACGGTTGGTAAGCGTGTTATCCATGCACTCTTGTCTCCTGTTCTTACCCAGCGGGGCGATTTCCTGGGGGTGGTCACCGTATTTCGGGACATCACTAAAGAAGTAGAGGCGGATCGGGCCAAGAACGAGTTTGTCTCCACTGTCTCTCACGAACTCCGCACGCCTATGACCTCTATCAAGGGGTACACTGATCTCCTGTACGCGGGTGCTGCTGGCTCCGTCAACACCGAGCAGCAACGATTCCTGGGTATCATCAAGAACAACACAGACCGGTTGACCGCTCTGGTCAACGACCTGCTGGACATCTCGCGGGTAGAGACCGGTCGGATTCGCTTCGAGCCCGGGCCTGTGCAAATCGGCGAGATAGTCGCTGACGTAGTCAACGTGCTGGCCGGCCAGGCCGAGGCCAAGCATCAGACCCTGACGTACGAAGTGGTCGGTGGTCTGCCCAACATCATGGGCGACGAGGACCGGCTCAATCAGGTGCTTACAAATCTGGTTGGCAATGCCATCCATTATACCCCTGAGGGTGGGGAGATCGAAGTGCGGGTCTATCCCGTCGAAGGGGCTGTACGGGTGGATGTACGAGACACGGGTATTGGCATCGCTCCCGAGGACGTGGGGCACATCTTCGAGCGGTTCTACCGGGCTGACCACCCCCTGGTTCAGGAGACCCGAGGAACCGGGCTGGGGCTTTCTATCGTCAAGATGTTCGTGGAGATGCATGGGGGACGAATCTGGGTCGAGAGTGAGGTGGGTGAAGGGAGCACCTTTACGCTTGTCCTGCCCGTGCCTGCCCGGCCTGAGGAGGAGGAAGGTCGCTGGACTCCGCTGCAACTGATGGCACGCACGCGGAAAATCCTGGTCGTTGATGACGACGGGGATGTCGCCCATCTGATCCAAAGGCAACTGGAGGGTTGCGGATACCAGGTCTCCACTCTGGGGCGTGGAGGCTCTGTTGAGGCCTGGGCCGAGGAAAACCAGCCCGACCTCATCCTTCTGGACTTGATTCTCCCTGACGTAGGAGGGATCGAAGTGCTCCACGCTTTGAAGGACAATCCTGTTACGACCGATATACCCGTTATCGCGCTCACCATTGTGCCTGACGACGGGACTGCTTGGAACCTGGGTGTTGTGGACTATCTGACCAAACCTATGGAGGCTGAGGACTTGCAGCGCAGCGTTGAGAAGGCCCTGACCTGGCGGGGACGTATCCTCATCGTTGAGGACGATCGAGACACGGCTGAGATGCTCTCAGCGGCGATGCGCCAAGTTGGCTTTACCCCTTTGGTCGCTGTTGATGGCTACGAGGCCCTAGCGATGGCCCGTCGTTATCGGCTCGATCTGATCTTGCTGGACCTGCGCCTGCCAGGGATGGATGGGTACGAAGCGTTGACTCACTTGAAGCGAGATGCCGTGACGCAGACGATTCCCATCATCGCGATTTCAGCTCATGTATCTGACGTGGAGCAGGAGCAAAAGCGTCTCATTGCTTTGGGGGCAGCCACTTTTATGCCCAAACCCTTTTCCATTGGGGAGTTGCTGAATGAGATTGAGGCGGCGTTGCAACCGGTTTCGCCATTGCAGTGATTTAGAAAGCGACGCAGGAAAGGCTCGGCGTGGGAGGCCGGGCCTTTCGCTTTGAGCGAGGTGGGCGGTCTGGGCGTGGAGAGTCAGTTGACTTCGCCCCCACAGTGGGGTACGAGAACGCGGACTACTGCTCCCAGACGAAGGCCCTTTGCCGTCGGCGCTCGCCTACTTGTTCTACGTATTCGAGCGATTGGTGGCGGAAGTAGGTGTCATACAGCTCCGCGTAGTAGCCATCCTGGGCCATCAGCGTTTCGTGATCCCCTTCCTCGATGATACGTCCCTTTTCCAGTACGATGATGCGATCCGCTGCACGCACGGTCGAGAGCCGGTGCGCGATCAGGATCGAAGTGCTGCGCTGCAAGATCAATTCCATTGCCTCCTGGATTTGGGCTTCGGTGAAGGGATCGATGCTGGCTGTCGCCTCGTCCAGGATGAATATGGCCGGTGACTGAACCAGCACCCGCATGAGCGCGACCAGTTGCCTCTGCCCCATCGAGAGGTACGACCCGCGCTCACCTACGTCGGTCTGCAGGCCGCCGGGCAGCGTCTCCAGCCACTCGCCCCCGCCAATCTGCCGCGCCACCGCCTCGATCTCGGCGTTGGTCAGGTTGGGGCGAGCGTAGCGGACGTTGTCGGCGACCGTCCCGGAGAAGAGAAAGGGCATCTGCGACACAATGCCCAACTGGTGGCGGTAGTCTTTCAGGTCAAAAGTACGAATGTCCTGACCATCTGCTGTAATTCGCCCCTCCTGGAACTCGTAGAAACGGGCGATCAGCCTGACGATGCTGCTCTTACCCGCCCCCGTGTGCCCCACCAGCGCCAGGCTCTCGCCAGGCGCGATGTGTAATGAGAAGTCCTGCAACACTTGCTCCTGATCCGTGTAGCGAAAGCCGACTCGCTCGAAGCGAATCTCGCCATGCAACCGCTTCACCGGCCGGTGCGCGATCTGCCGCACCGTCGGCTCGGCGTCAATCAGGGCAAAGATGCGCTCGGCCGCCGAGAGCCCGCCCTGAAATTGACTCCAGAAGGCGGAGACGTTGATCATCGGGAACCAGAAGCGGCCCACGCTGAGGATGAAGAGGTACCAGTTGCCGAACGAGATTCCTCCGCCAGCAGCCGCCAATCCGCCCCAATAGGCCAGAATGGCCGTCCCCACACCGGACAGAGCGTCGAGCAGGGGAAACAGGGCCGAAAGCGCGAATCCTCGTCGCAGGTTGACTCGATACGATTGGCGGTTGACTTCGACGAACTCGGCGTAGATCGCTGCCTCCTGCCGGAAGTTTTTGGCCACGCTGATGCCGGTCACCGCTTCCTGGATGGCGGCGTTGACCTCGGCCAGGACACGGAATCCCTTGCGCGTGACGCTGCGGGCGATGCGCCGAAAGCCCAATGCCAGAAGTAGCACCAGCGGCGACAGCGCCAGCGTCATCAGCGTCAATCGCCAGGATACGTTGAGCAACGGTATCAGCAGGATGAAGACCAGCATCAACTGGCTGAGCAGATCGGTGATGAGCTGCACTACCCGAGCGAATTCCTCGGTGTCGGAGGTGATGCGGCTGATGATGCGTCCTGAGAGAAACTCGTCGAAGAACGACATATCGTGTCGTATCGAGGCCTGGAAGGCGTCACGGCGCAGTACCAATACCACATCGCCGATGATGCGGGCAGTCAACCGGCGGCGCAGCCAGTTGCCGCCCCAGTTGAAGACACCCAAGACCAGCACAGCCGCCACCAGGCCCAGTACCGCGTCCAGCCTCTCTGGCGACAGGACGAGCACGTCTAGGCCACGGGATACGACGACGGGCTGCATGGCCCCTGCTACGGCGATGGTTGTGATCAGGAAGGCCACGCCCAGGATGCAGTTGCGATGCGGCGCAAAGTAGCCGAGAACTCGGCGCAGCAGATCCCGGTCGCTGTACTGCCGGTCGTAAGCCTCGCTGTTCAAGCCGTGGAAGACGCCCATGGGAATTCCCTACCGTTCGTACCGTGCAAAGATCTTGCCATATGCCGGTGAATCCCGTAGCAGTTGCTCGTGGGTACCCATCGCTGCCACGCGTCCCTGGCGCATCACGATGATGAGGTCGGCCCAGCGGATCTGCGATAACCTGTGGGTGATCAAGAAGGTCGTGCGGCCTATGGCAGCACGTTCGATGGCTCGCTGGATGCGGTCTTCGGTCTCGCTGTCTATCGCGCTGGTCGCATCGTCCAGGATCAGGATCGCCGGCTTCGTCAAGAAGGCCCGCGCCAGCGCCAGTCTTTGACGCTGGCCGCCCGATAGCGTGACCCCTCGCTCCCCAATGACCGTGTCGTAGCCGTCTTTCAAACTGATGATGAAGCCATGCGCCTGGGCTGCCAGCGCTGCCATCTCGATCTCCTCACGGGTCGCTTCGGGGCAGCCAAAGCCGATGTTCTCGGCGACGGTGCGCGAGAAGAGGAAAATGTCCTGCTCGATGATAGAGATCTGGCGGCGCAGCGATTCCAGGTTCCAATCACGCACGTCCACGCTGTCTATCAGCACGCGTCCGCCATCCACGTCGTAGGTGCGGTTGATCAGCTTGGCGATGGTGGTCTTGCCTGAGCCGGTTTGCCCAACGATGGCCACTGTCTGTCCCGCCTCCACGCGGAAACGGATGTCCTCCAGCGTTACCCCTTCGTCGCCGAGACAGCATTGCCGACCGGTGGCTGTGTAGCCAGTTTTGTAGCCAAATGCGACGTTCTCGAAGACCACCGCGCCCCGCATCGGTGCATCGTAACCGGCCACATTTTGATCCAGCTCTGTCTTGGCGTTGATCAGTTCCAGGATGCGGCGCGCGCTCGCTACTCCTGACGAAACCCGCGAGTAGGCAAACTGTGCCGCGAACGTGGGGAAGCCAAAGAGCAACAGCAAGCCATTAAACGAGACGATGTCGCCCACGCCAATGGCCCCGGCGCGGAACAGTAACAGGCTGTGCAGGAGCCCAGCCGCGTGGAGCAGCGCCAGCAGCAGCAGTGGGATAAAGCGGGCCTCGATGTTCGCCTGGGCCAGGTAGGCGTCGCGCCAGCCAGTGACCGCTCCGATGAAGCGTTTGACCTCGCGTTGCTCCTGCGCTGCACCCTTCACTGTCTCGATGCCCTCAATCGCCTCGGCCAGCCGAGTGTTCATCCGGCCAAACTCACGACGAACCCTCTCAGTGGCCGGGCGCAATCGCCGCAGGTAACTCCACACCAGGAAGAAATAGACCAGCAGATAGGCCAGTGGGGACAGGATGAGCTGGGGATGGATGGTGGGCGCGACGAAGATCGGCATCAGGAGGAAGTTGGCCGATCCGATGACCATGTTGAGACCCGGGCTGAACATGAAGTTAATCTCGCGCACGTCGTTAGTGGCGCGGGCCATCAAATCGCCGGTGGGTTGCGTATCGTGGAACGACGTGCTCTTGCCGATGAGGCTGGAGTACAATTCGTCGCGGATGTCTTGCTCAAGCTTTTGGGCAATGGCCTCGCTGCCGAAGTTGCGCCCCATCTGGAGCACGACGCCGCGTATCAGTTGTGATGCGGCCACCAGTCCGGCCGCGGTCGCCAGCCCCCGCAGGTCGGGAGGCGTGGCTGCCACGGCGTCGAAGGCGCGGCCGACGAGGACGGGCATAGCTGCCGCCATCGCGGCGTTGCCCACCGCGCCCGCCAATGCTCCGAGGATGAGCAGCTTATGCCGGAGGGTGTGCGACACGATCCAGCGCATCGGCCCGCTCCGGTCCGGTTGCCAGTCCTGGGGTACAGCGAATTCACTGATTGTCATAGTCTCCCTTGGGGTGACGAAAGCCACCCCCAAAGCGGGGTGGCCCAGGTATATGTCTGACAGCAGTGTGCCATAGTTTATGGTGAATCGGGGATTTCGTCAAGGGAGCGAGCACTGGCAAGGAACTCAGGGCCGGTGCCGGGCCACTGTGGGGGGACAGCAGCGCGGTTCTAACGAAGTTTCTTCAAATAAGTGGGGCAGGTCACGCGAACAAGCGTAGCTTCTTGGGGGGCGATAAGAGTTCGCGTTCGATGTTAGATGTCTCCCCTTGTCTCGTTTCGGAACGGCCAGACCACCTGACCAGCATGATCTCGCCGTGTTGGATCTCAAGCCCGGTGATGTAATCGGAATACAGACAACTCCCGGTGTTGAAATAGGGAGGCGATCCATACGCGGCGCACCTTGGGCGGTGCGTGTGGCCACAGATGACGATTGGCCGGTGGGCCTGTTGCCACTCGATAATCTTTTGCTGGATTCTCTCTCGATTCCAACTGGCGTCTTCCCGGCTCGGTATGCTCCCGATGGCGAAAAGCTGCAACTGCTTCCAGATGTACCGGGTCAGGAACCGACCCACAAGGTGGAACCGGTCGCTCTTGAGGTCAACCTGATGCCCGTGGACGACGAAGATCCGCTGCCCGGTTCTGGCGTGGTACAGCACCAATCCCTCGTGAGCGATTAGTCCATCCTTCTCCACCCGGTCGCGCCGGCCGTTCTGGATGTCGTGATTGCCCAGGATGAGGTACAGCCGGTTTTGACGGTCAAATCTGTGCAGCAGATCGAAGATACGCCCGTGGGCCTCCCGGATGTCGCTGAATCGCCGATTCTTCAATAGTTCGTCGCCGTCTCCGACCTCGATATAGGTGAATCCCTCACGATAATAGTGGGTCAATGCGCGGTAGAAAAGCGCTTCGTTTCTGGCAAAGACATCCGCCCGGCTATTATCACCCCGGTGACAGTCGCTAAAGAAGGCGATCCGCGAACAATCGTCAAAGGGGACGCGCTTGGCCATCTCGAAGACCTTGGTCAGCCTTCTGTGTGCACGAGTACGCCAGCCGTTGTGGATGCTCTGCGGAATTGGTATGGGAAGTGCCTTTAAGCGGAATGCTTCTGAGAAGAGTGCTTCGACTGCTATGGTCATCTACGCAGGTTTTCTCTCCGATTTGAGCCTGGGCGTTTCTTCGTGCATTGTACCATGAGCGTCTGCCAGAATGCAATAGGATTTCTGGCCCAGGGACTGCGGTACTACGCAGAATCAAGCGACTTGTCCACTCTCGCTGGATGCACTATACTTCATCTGAGCGCCGGGACTATCAGCGGGCCTTGTGGGCCCGTCGGCGGCGACGAAAACGGTGGAAGCGAAAGTGGGGACATAGGGCGTGCGTTCATTCCCGGGCCACAGGGGCGAGCCTCTTCCGAGGAGGCGATTAAGACGTTCACGGCGGTGTTGGATCGTGCACACGTCCCCCGCACGATGCGCCAGCGGCGTGGTGCGGCGATTGACGCCGGGTGCGGTCAACTGCGCCGCCGGAAAATGCTCCGCGTGGCAGCGGTGAGGCCATTCTGTCCCCAGCGTGATACGCTCCCGGCAACCAGATAGCGTGCCGGGCGATACGGTGATAAAATAGGGCAGCCGTAAGCGTTCAGGTGGTTCCCTCTCTGAGCTCTCCCTACCTCCGCCCGCCGCTCGGTTGAGGGCTTCGACTGAGCTCAGCCGAAGTCCGCTCACGACGAAGCCCGCGGCTGGCATGCCCTTCCCTCCCCGCATCAGGGAGGGAAGGGGTAGGGGGCTGGGAGGGCCTCCGAGACCAGGATGGGGCTACTGCAAGCACATGGTTTTGGAAGAGTTGTCGTCTTGTCCTTAATGACAAGATGCCAGCTTGTCTACGAACTGCCATTTGTTGAGAGTCTTATGGATGTGGTACAATAGGGTGAGTTTCCCTACAAACGATCCACGCGAAGGAGCGCACCATGTCCACAACATTACCTGAGCACTTCACCATCCGCCCGGCAACGATGGACGATGTGAAGGCCGTCGTTGACCTCCTCAATACCTGCTCTGTCGAGCAGATCGGCAAGCCACACGTCGAGGTACATCGGATCCTCGGCGAGTGGGGGTCCCCTACCTTTGATCTGGAGACCTGCACGCGGGTCGTACTCACGCTCGATGGCAAGCTCGTGGGCTACGTCGAGGTGTGGGAGATGGAGCCGCGCGCGCAGCGCATCTATTGCTGGGGACGCGTGCACCCGTGGTACAAGGGCCAGGGCCTCGGCACTGCTCTCATCCAATGGGCTGAGGAACAGGCCCGGCAGGCTATGTCCAAAGCGCCGGAGGGCGCCCGCGTGTCGCTGCTGCAAGACACGTTGAGCACCGATACAGCGGCCCAGGAGCTACTACGCAAGCAGGGTTTCCGGTTGGTGTGTTACGGTTTCCGCTTGGTCATCGAGATGGATGATCCACCGCCGGAGCCCGTCGTGCCCGATGGGGTGACCATCCGTCCCTTCGTCCGCGGCCAGGAAGAGCGCGCCGTCATCCTTGCCTTGCGCAAGACGTTCAAGGACCACTGGGGATACATGGAGCAGCCTCTGGAGGAGGAACACCAGGAGTGGATGCACTGGATAGCCAACGATCCCGATTATGACCCGTCACTGTGGTTCGTGGCTACAGACGGTGACGAGATCGTCGGTGTCTCGCTGTGCTGCCTCAAGACGGTCGAAGACCCGGAGATGAGCTGGGTCAACGTGTTTGGCGTGCGGCGCCCGTGGAGGCGACGGGGGCTGCCGCTGGCCTTGCTGTACCACACCTTCGGTGAATTCTACCGGCGTGGTAGACGCAAGGTGGGCATCAGTGTCGGTACGCAGAGCCCCATCGGCGACATCCGTCTCTATAGGAAGGCCGGGATGCGCGTGGATCGTCAGTACGCCAGCTACGAGAAGGAACTGCGCCCCGGCGAAGACCTTAACACCCAGTCTGTGGAAGACTAAGTACAGCCTTCCGCAAGTTCGTTCCCAATTTGTCCGGTGCCAGCGCGGGGCTGAAGACCCCGCGCTGAAAGAACGAAGCCCCTTCGGGGCTGAATCAGGGCCGCTCTAGCCCGTAGGGCTTTGCTCTTTCAGCCCGGAGGCTTCGTCGCGAGCTCAGCCGAGCGGTTCAGCGGCGTGGCGAACGGGGAACTCGGAACGAATCTATGCCTTGCTGTACTAAGCGGTCATGTCTCACGTCTCATTCCCACATCTCAAGGAGGGTGCGTGCAGAACAATGAAGGATAGAAAACTACTCATGATCCCCGGCCCTGTCGAGTTTACCCCGGAGGTGTTGCGGGCGATGGGGATGGCCACCACCAGCCACGTGGCCCCCAAATTTATCGAGGTCTTTGGGCAGGCGCTGGAACGGCTGCGTCAGGTGTTCCTCTGCCCCAGCGGGCAGCCCTTCGTCGTCGCCGGTTCCGGCAGCCTGGCGATGGACATGGCTGCCGCGAACCTCGTCGAGCCTGGCGACAAGGCGTTGGTGGTGAACACCGGCTACTTCGGTGACCGCTTCGCCGCTATCCTGGAGCGATACGGCGCAGAGATAACCCACGTGCGCGCTCCAGCCGTCGGTGACGCGCCTGCGCCGGAGGAAGTGGAAGCCGCGCTGAAGGACCCTTCGACAGGTTCAGGGCGAGGCTACAAGCTGATGACCATCACCCACGTGGACACCTCCACCGCCGTCTGTGCAGACGTGAAGGGGCTGGCCACTTTGGGGCGCGAGCACGGGGTGCTGGTCGTCGTGGATGGCGTGTGCTCGGTGGCCGGCGAGGAGTTGCGGCAGGAGGAGTGGGGTGTTGACCTGGCCCTCACTGCCTCGCAGAAGGCCATCGGCGTGCCGCCAGGACTGGCGTTGCTGGTGGCCGGGCCACGGGCGATGGATGCCTTTCGCAATCGAAAGACCCCGGTGGGCTGCTACTATGCCGACTGGACCCAGTGGCTGCCGGTGATGGAAGCCTACGAGGCCCGCCAGCCCGGCTACTATGGCACTCCGCCGGTCAACCTCATCTGGGCCCTCGACGTGAGCCTGGGCCAGATCCTGGACGAGGGGATGGACGCCCGCTTCACCCGCCACCGACGATTGAGCAAAGCGTTCAAGGCAGCAGTCGCTGCCCTGGGGATGAACCAGGTGCCGGTGGGCCCTGCCAGGACAGCCACCACCCTCACTGCCCTCTACTACCCGGCCGGGGTGGACCGCACGGTGTTGGTCCACATCAAGGACGCGGGGGTGATCGTGGCCGGGGGTCTGCACCCGGCCATCAAGGCCCGGTATTTCCGCGTCGGCCACATGGGTGCGGTGACCGCGTCCGACATCCTGACTACCGTGGGAGCCATCGAATACGGCCTGGCCCAGGTGGGGTACGAGTTTGAGCTTGGGGCAGGCCTGGCCGCGGCCCAATCGGTCCTCCCGGAGTAGAAATATGAAAGCGTCTCCTATCTCTCTGAGCGGGGTATTTCCACCCATTCCCACACCTTTTGATGAAGCAGGTGACGTTGCCATCCAAAGGCTGATCGAGAATATCAAGCGCTGGAATCAGTACGACCTTTCTGGCTACGTGGTTCTTGGTTCCAACGGTGAGGCGGGCTTTCTCAGCGTGGAGGAGAAGCGGCGCGTCTGGGAGGCGGCCCGCGGGGCCATTCCGCGGGACAAGCTGATGGTCGCGGGCAGCGGCTGCGAATCCACGCGCCAGACCATCGCCCTGACCCGCCAGGCTGCCAAGGCCGGCGCCGACGCAGCGCTCCTGGTCACGCCCCACTACTACGGCCCCAAGATGACTTCCGAAGCGCTGCTTAACCATTATCGGGCGGTGGCCGACGGCGTGCCCATTCCCGTGCTGCTCTACACCGTGCCCAAGTTCACCCACGTGGACCTGGACGCGGCCATCAGCGCGCGCGCCGCCACGCACCCCAACATCGTCGGTATCAAGGACACCAGCGGCAACATGGCCAAGCTGGCCGACACGGTGCGGCAGGCCGGCCCGGACTTTCAGGTGCTGGCGGGTTCGGCGGGCTTTTTCCTGGCCGGGCTTGTGGTAGGCGCGGTGGGGGGTATCCTGGCGCTGGCCAACGTCGCGCCGCAAAAGTGTCTGGACATCTACGCCCTGTTCAAAGCCGGGCGGCTGGACGAGGCCGCTGAGCTGCAGCGCCGCATGATCCCGGTCAACGCAGCGATCACGGCCCGCTTCGGCATCGCCGGGCTGAAGGTCGCGCTGGACATGCTGGGCTACTACGGCGGGCCTGTCCGCTCGCCACTGCTGCCGATCACTGAGAGCGAGCGCCAGGCCCTGAGAGAGGCTCTGGTTGAGGGTGGGGTGTTGTAGGCTTGTCGGGCAGGGGGCGGATGGAGCGAGGCGGGCGCCTACTTCCTTGTTGGACGGCGGCTTCGATTATGTGTCAAGTCAAATGATAATGTCACCGAACAGGCATCGTTCCATCAAAAGATAA
>JBHIET010000023.1:0-45816 GCA_046760785.1 Anaerolineae bacterium
GGCCCTCAGGATGACTGGCCTGATTTAGCTTCTAGCAAAGTGCGAAATGTAGGCTCCAGCACAGGCTTTCAGTCGCCGGGAAACCGAATGTGCCATTGTCAAGCTACCCACAAGCGGTCTGTGAGACCCGAAGGGTTTTCCAAATCCACTGTTGCGCGGTTTACCAATGCAGATTGGAGCTAAATGTGCTTACGAGATCACGACTTAAACCCTTCGGGTCTTGAGTAGCAGAGATGCGCGTAATCACTAGCGCATCGCGCATTGCATTTCACATGGTGCAGTCGCTAGAAGAGCCCGACCTTGATGACCTCGCCTGTCTCAGCGTCAATGCCTGGCCAGATAGGGATGGAACCCAGCACGCCGACCAGGATCACGACAGCCATGATCACCGTAGGTGACACGTTCCTCTGGGCTAGCAGCCACCATAAGAGCAAGACCAGCAGCAGCGGCAGTAAATTGGGCATGAGGCTGTCCAGCATCGGCTGGATTTCGAACGCGGTGCCGCCGACCATGAAGCCCACCGGAGTTGAGAGGCTGACGAACTGAACGACCAGCGCTCCCATGATGAAATTGCCCAGCACACCCGCGCCCACAATAACACGCTTCAGCGTGCCACTCTTGAGGATGTTGATAACCGCCATACGCCCCTGCTGATACCCCTGCCACCAGAGCAGCCAGCCAACACCCCAGACGAAGGCCGCCATCAAGACGAGATAGACGAGTGGACCGAGAATGCTGCCGCTGGTCGCTTCAGCGATGTTCCCACCCAGGGCAATACTCATGCCGATGGACAGCGCGATGGGGATGACGATGCCCTGCTGGATTGTGTCGCCGATGCCCGCCATCGGACCCATGAGGCCGGTCTTAACGGCGTTGATGGCGTCGTCGCTGATATCGGCCCCGGCTGCGCGCTCCTCCTCCATCGCGATGACCGCCCCGTGGATCACACCGCCGATGTCTGGCTGGGTGTTGAAGAAGACCAGGTGGCGCTTCAGCGCGGCACTGATGTCTTCTTTGGTTTTATACAGCTTCTTGATGACGGGGGTCATGCTGTGCGCGAAGCCCAGCCCCTGCATGCGCTCCCAGTTCCAGGCCGAGTGTGAGAAGAAGAGCCAGCGCAGAAAGGCCTGGAAGACGTCCCGACGCGTGAGCAGCCCGGATGTCCTGCGCTCCTCGGCGGCCGCGGCTGGCTGCTCCTCGGCGGCTCCCTTGGTGAACAACACGTGCACATACGCCACGGCGGCAGCGATGATCGCCATCATCAGCAGGTTCACATTGCCACCCATCAGCGAGGTGACGGTGAAGCCGACGAAGAAGTAAGGCCACACATTGCCCTGGAAGAGGAACTTGAGGTTGAGCGCGATACCCAGGGCGGAGAGCATGCCACTGGCCGCAAACAGCCCATTCATCACCCAGATGGCGTTCGCCCCGATCCAGCCCAGCGCTGAGGCAACCGCGCCCGAGCCCAGGTATGCGGCAATCATCACCGGTATGGCGTAGATGACAAACAGGAATGGTTGGGAATAGATGTAATTGCTTCGTGCTACCGTTTTGATGTTCCCCTCCTCGGCGAATTTATCCGCCCAGTGAGGGATGATGGAACACAGAGACATGCGCAGCGAAAAGGTCAGGCCACCCAGCAGCCCCAGCGGTGCAGCCACCGCCAGCGCCGCATCCGCACCCAATCCGCCACCCAGCGCCAGCGCAGTGCCCAGGTAACCTGCCAGCCCGGGGTCGCCGGGCAGCGAACCACCTGCTGAGATCCACCCCAGGTATAGTACGTTGACATTGGCACCGATGGCGACGCCCTCACCAGGCCGCCCCATTGCTATGCCGACCAGCGCGCCGGCGACCAGCGGACGGTACAGCACGGTAAATCCAAGGTTGGCAAACCAAGGCGATAGGGCAAGATAGTACATAGTGCCGATAATGAACGCCATCAGTAAGCTCATACGTGGAGGCTCTTCCTGTACCGTCGGCGCGGCCTTGACCACGACAACGCTTACCAGCATCAGGACCAGGCTGATGCCCATGGCTATGCCAACTTGCTTCTTATTCACTTTCATTGCTTTTTTCTTCTCCTTTCGGTTTAGACAGATCATAACATTTCGGAGCTTGCCCCTCTCCTTCATCCTCGGCAGAGCCTCAGCGGAGCAAGTTCCCCTACGGCTGACTACGGCTTGCCGACTAGGTCTGAGAACGCTTTGGACTTCTCACCTGGCACAGTCAAGAGAGTGATCTCCACCCCCTTGTCCATCAGGTACTTGAGGATCGTGCTCTCTTCTTCCGAGACAGCGATATTCTTGAAGATGTTCTTGCGCCCCGGCGCGCTGCCGATTCCGCCGATGTTGAGCGCGCTGTACTTCAGCCCACCATCGTAGAGCCGCTTTGCCACCTGGGGTGACTTCAGCAGCACCATCGTCGTCCCCCGGTCTGGCGTGTCCTGGCTCAGGGTGCTGACGCCCTCCTCGACCGAGAGCACATCCACTTGGAGGTCCGGGGGTGCGGCCAGACTCAACACCTCCTGCATGAACGGGTCCGCCGCCACGCCGTCGTCCACGATGACGATGCGGGTGAACCGCCGGTGCTTGCACCACACTGCAATCACCTGTCCGTGAATCAGACGATCGTCAATCCTTACCAGACCCAATCCTTCGATCACTCACCTTCTTTCGTTCAGTCGCTTGCGCACCTGTTGCTCGGTCAACATCGGCCCCAGATTTCTAACCGATTCTCGCCCAGCCCGAGCGATGTCTTCCGCCAGTTCTGACAACGAAGCCCCATCGCGCGACGTGGCCAGTTCTAACAACATCGGAAGGTTCACCCCGGTCACGCACTCGATGTTCTCCTTGAGCACCTGGCACGCTGCCGCGTTGTACGGCGTTCCGCCAAACAAATCAACCAGCACCAACGTCTCCTGCCCCTCGATCTCCTGCAACACCGCTTCCAGCCTTTCTCTAAAGCCCTCCGGGCTATCGTCAGGAAGAAGAGAGACGGAGTAGAGACCCTCCGTCGGGCCTGCGATCATCTCGGTCGCTCGAATCAGCGCGTCACCGAGATCGGCGTGAGAGACTACTACAATGTTAACCATAAGCATCACTCCGGCCCTTCCATAGCATGCCCAGCCGATACCACTCCCCGCAATAAACCGCGAGGGAAAACTTGAGCACCTCACCTGTGTCTAAGAGTGCCGTGCACTCTGTGCGCCGCACAGCGGTGGAATGTGCAAGGTTCAGCAGCTCCATCTCGTGCTGATCTGCCAGGGCGGCGTACATGCTCCTTGGCCTGCGTGAGCCTCAGACCATATTCGCTGCGCAACACTTGAAACACCGATCCCTCCGCCAAGATACGCTGTAGAATCTGCGGGCACAGGCGATGGTTGAGGTATGCGATGTGGGGAGCCAGCGGGGCGTTGCTACGAAAGCACCGCGGCCAAGCACCGTGCGGACTAAGCCCTGGCGGCTCGCTTCGCGGGGAACCCCACGCACTGTGGTGCGGCTGAGGCCGAACCTCTCACAGAGCTGACATTCGGGGGGCTGAGCATCGCCAGACTGAAGAAGGCTCTCCGTAATCTGGGATGCCAGAAGACCCTTCACTTGCAGATAGAGAGGCTGGTACGTACCAGTCACGACCGATATTATATCGCGAAACCTGGCGCTGCCAAGTGTCCGCCAACCAGATTGTGGTGATGACCCACGTGTGGAGGTAGAGGCACTCTGAGCGGAGTGGAGCGAAGCGGAACGCAGTCGAAGCTTGTCCTGAGCTTGCCGAAGGGAAGCCTCCGCGAGTGCCCTTCGACCCTTCGACTGCGCTCAGGGCAGACCCTTCGACTGCGCTTTGCTCCACCCTGTGACTCCGCTCAGGGCACTCGCATTGAGATGTGGGTAAATCACCAGAGGCGTCCGATTGACAAACCTGCCTTTCCCGCCGATAATATTATTATGAGCGTTCAACTCCTCCTCGCCCCTGCCGGAGGTGGCAAGACCGCCCACGCCATCTCCCGCATACGCGGACTGCAGGCGTCTAACCCCCTTGCCCCGGTCTGGGTCATCCTACCCAACTTCCCCCAGGTGGCCGCTTTCCGCCACCGCCTAGCAAGCGCTGGCGGTGCCCTTGGCGTCGAAGTCGGCACTTTCTACCGGCTCTACACTGACATTCTGGCCTGCGCCAGCAACCTTGCCCTGAGTGAAGCCGAGGGGCCTGCCCCCCGCCTGGCCGACCCTGTCCAGCACCGCCTGCTGCGCGCCATCGTGGACCGCCTGTGCGATGAAGGCCGCCTGCGCCACTACGCTCCCCTGCGCGACAAGCCCGGCTTCATCCGCGCCTTGCGCGTGGCTTTCCAGGAACTGAAGCGCGCCCGCGTCCACCGCGACGACTTTGCCGCCGCCGTTGTTGACCAGCCCCCCCGCCTGGCCGAACTGGCCGCCGTCTATGCTGCCTACCAGCACTGGCTGGTGACCAGTGGCTGGACCGACGCCGAGGGGCAAGGCTGGCTGGCCGCATCGGCCTTGGAGCGCGATCCGACCCTCTACGCCGACCTGGCGCTCCTGATCGTGGACGGCTTCGATGAGTTCAACCCCACCCAACTGCAGGTATTGTGCCTGCTGGCGGGCCGGGCCGCCGAGACGCTCATCACCCTCACCGGCGCTCTCGACCGCCCTGGCCGCACCGCCCACCGCCGCTTCGCCCGCGCCCTCGCCGCCCTCACCACTACCCTCCCCAACCTGCAACCTGAAACCTCGAAGCCTGAAACCATCCTGCTGTCCCTCGAACGCCGCCTCTTCGAGCCCTCCCCCACCTCACTCCCCGCCCACGGCGCGGTCGAATTCATCGAGGCCCGTGACCGCCGCCAAGAGGTGCGTGCTGCTCTGCGCTGGGTCAAGGCTCGCATCGCCTGTGACGGGCTGTCACCTCGTGATATCGTCCTCCTGGCCCGCGACTTGTCTCCCTACCGCCCCTTCCTGGAGGAAACGGCCACCGAGTTCGGATTGCCGCTCCACGTTGCTATCGGTGCTGACCTGCTGACCAACCCCGCCGTCGCGGCGCTCCTCTCGCTGCTCTCGCTCCCTGCACTGGACTGGCCACGCCGTCCGGTGATCGAGGTCCTCGCCAGCCCCTACTTCGACTGGTCGGCGATCTGTGGGGAGACGGGGCGGGACGGACTAGGGGAGGGGTCCCTCCCCGCCCGGCTGGACGCTGCCGCCCGGGCCGGGCTGGTCATCGCGGGGCTGGACCAGTGGCGCGAGGCCCTCGACCGGCTGACGCAGGCGACGCCGAAGGCAGGGGCGGCTGGCGAAGAGGAAGACATGACCCCCGCCGACCTCCCTACTGGCGAGGAAGCCGCCACCCTCCGCCGTGCCTTCGAGCGCTTCGTCGCCCGGCTCACTCCGCCGCCTCAGACCACCATCCGCGACTACGTCGCCTGGGTGGAAGGACTCATCGGCGACGACCCTGCGCTGGCACATCCGTCGTCGGCCCCTGGAGACACCGACTCTCTCCACGTTGTCGCTCAGGTGCGGCAGGCTGAGGAGAAACCTGGCGGCCGCCGCTTCGCCCGGCGGGACATCGCCGCGCTACAGACCCTCAAAGACGTCCTGCGCGGCCTGGTCCTGGCCGAGTCCCTGCTCAATTCACCTGACCCCCCGGCCCCCTTCCCTGCGAGGGAAGGAGGAGATGGGGACTCCCTCCCCCCGCCTCGGGGGGAGGGCCGGGGAAGGGGGTACGCCCGCTTCTTCGACGAACTGCGCGGCGCGGTCGAGGCGGCCACCTACAACCTCCCATCCCCCGAAGAAGACATCATCCTGGCCGCGCCGGTGCTTCACGCCCGTGGTCTCTCCTTCCGTGCCGTCGCTCTCCTGGGGCTCTCCGAAGGCGAGTTCCCTGCCGCCGAGCGAGAGGACCCTTTGCTGCGGGAAAGTGATCGAGCGCTCCTGCGGGAGCGGGGGCTGCCCCTGGAACCTCGCCTGCGCGGCGAGGAAGTCACCCTGTTCTACGAGGCCGTCACCCGCGCCCGGGAGCGGCTGTTGCTCTGCCGGCCCTACCTGGCCGACGATGGACAGACGTGGGAACCCTCCCCCTACTGGCACCACCTGCGGCGGCTGGTGGATGCTCCCCGTCCCCGGCGTGTCCGTCCGGCGGAGATATCGCCGCACGGAGCGGCGTCACCACAGGAGTTCCTCACGGCAGTGGCCCAAGCGGGCATCTCACCCGCCCCCGTGGAGAACGACAACACCATCATCGGCCGGGGGTGGCAGGCTGCCCTGGCAGGCGCGGAGGTCGTGCAGGCGCGGCTAGGTCGCCCACCGGCCGATCCCCACGAGGGAGACCTGAGCGCGCTGGCCCCCACCCTCACGGCCCGCTACGGCCCCGACCACGTCTGGTCCAGCAGTCGGCTGGAGACCTATGCCAGGTGCCCCTTACACTTCTACTTTGCCCACGTCTTGCACCTGGAGCCCTGTACCCTGCCCCAGGAGGGGTTCGACCGGCTCATCCTGGGCTCCATCTACCACAAAGTCCTTGAGGAAGTCTACCGTCAGGCCCCCTCCGACCCCCTCTCCATCCTGCCGGACGTGGCACAGGAAGTCTTCCAGACAGCCACCGACGAGTACGGCTTCCGGCCTACCCCTCTCTGGGAGCAGCAGCAGCAAGAGTTCCTGCAGGTGCTGGAAAAGACCGTCGTCGCGCTGGAGGAAGTGCGCGAAGGCTACGAGCCCTACGCCCAGGAACTTCCCTTCGGCCTTCACGACCAACCCCCACTGACCCTCCAGCATCCAGGGCCGAGCATCCGGATTCGGGGCTACATTGACCGCGTGGACCGTGCCCCCGACGGCTCGTTGCGGGTAGTGGACTACAAGGCCGGCTCCACCCGCATCTCCGCTCGGGAGTTGGAGGAGGGAGCGCGGCTGCAACTGCCCCTCTACGCGCTGGCGGTGCGGGACGCGCTGGGCCTGGGGCCCGTCGCCGACGGCTTCTACTGGCACATCGGCTCCGCCAGCCCCAGTTACCTGCGATTGGAGCGGCATGAGGGGGGAGTGGAGGGAGCGGCTGAGGTGACCATCGGCCACGTGATAGCCTACGTCGCCGCCGTGCGGGAGGGGCGATTCGCCCCCACCCCGCCCGAGCATGGCTGTCCCGACCACTGCCCCGCCGTCGGCTTTTGCTGGCGATACAGGCCGAGGGAATGGTAAACAGGGGACACTTGACTTGCATAACGTTAGGGTTATAATAGGACACAACGATGACCACACGACAGTCAAGGTGGGAGGTCGAGTTCTACACCGACGCACGGGGAAGAAGCCCGGTAGTCGAGTTCATCAATGGACTGTCTGAGCGAGAGCAGACTGCTGTAGGCCGCCATCTGCTATTGCTGCAGGAGTTCGGGGTGCACCTGGGTGCTCCATACACACGGCCCATCACCGGGCACCGCAAATTGTGGGAACTGCGGCCCGGGCCGATCCGGTTACTCTACTTTGCTCACACAGGACGCCGGTTTGTCATTCTGCACGCTTTCCGCAAGAAATCACGAAAGACACCAAAGCGAGAAATCGCTATTGCCGAAGGCCGTATGGCCACGTTTCTGGAGGGGGAACGATGAGCACGAACACAAGCATTCGACTTGAAGATTGGTTAGAAGAGCGTATGGCTGATCCGAAGTTTCGGGCTGAGTGGGAGGCTTCCGAGCCCGCCTACCAGGTGGCGCGACTGCGCATCCTCCGCGGCTTGACCCAGGAGCAATTGGCCGAATTGGTGGGCACCAAACAACCCAGCATCGCCCGGCTGGAAAGCGGGAGGACTGAGCCGAAACTCTCCTTCCTGCGGCGTGTGGTTGAGGCATTGGGGGCACGGCTGGAGGTGCGCATCGTCCCGCTGGAAGAAGCGCCGGCGGCAGGGCAGAAGACATAGCCGGAAAGAGAAACGCCCTGCGGCGTAGGAGCGCCCGAGGCGACAGCCAGACCGAGGTAGGACAAGTTGGCAACTTGTCTCACCGCCTATGTCAACCATCCTCTCTCTTTATCAGTTCACCGACGAGCAGGCTGACGTCATTCGGTCCCCGGACCACGCCCTCGTCGTCACCGCCGGGGCCGGCTCCGGCAAGACCCGCACGCTGGTCGGCCGCTACCTGGCCCTGCTGGAATCCGGATTTCCCCTTCGCTCAATTGTCGCCATCACCTTCACCGACAAGGCCGCCCGCGAGATGCGCGCCCGCGTCCGCGCCGCCATCGAGACCTGGCTTGAGCAATGCCACGGCTCGACGGAGCGGACGCGCTGGGAGGAAGCCTTCGCCGCCCTGGATGGGGCGCGCATCGGTACCATCCACTCCCTCTGCGCCGAAATCCTCCGTGCCCACCCCGCTGAGGCCGGGGTAGACCCCGACTTCGACGTCCTGGACGAAACCCGCGCCGCCCTGTTGAAAGCCCGCGCCGTCGAGGCCGCCCTGACCTGGGCCATCACCGACCCCGACGCGGCCCGCGTCTTCGAGCACCTGACCGAGCACCAATTGCGGCAGGCCCTCGCCATTCTGGTGGAGAGGCGACTGGACGCCACATCCGCCTTCGACGCCGACCCCCTGGCTCGCTGGTCCGACGCATTGGCGGACTGGTTTCACAAACGGCTGGGAGACCCCGCCTGGGTCGCGCCCCTGGACCGCCTGGACCGCCTCCAGGCCCGCCAGCCCGACGACAAACTGGAGACCGCCCGCCGCTCAGTCCTGATCCACTGGGCCGAGGCCCGCGCCGCACTGGACGCCCGCGAGTGGGATGCTCTCTTCGCCGCCCTCCTGGCCCTGCGCGGTGCCATCTCCACCGGCGGCAGGAAAAGCAACTGGGACGCCGATGACCTGGCGGCAGCGCGGGAGGCGATGAAAGACCTCCGCGCTCGCTTCGACGCCACCCTCGCCCGCCTGGTAGACAGGAAGCGACCGCTTTCCTGGACCCTGGACGAGCGGTGTGCCGATGCCCTCCCCCGCCTGCGCCGCCTCTTCGAGCACGCCTTAGCGGAGTACGACCGCCTCAAGGACGACCGCCGTGCCCTCGACTTCGACGACCTGGAGGCCAGGGCGCTTGCTCTCCTCACCGGCAACGACGATGTCCGTGCCCGCTGGCAGTCGGAGGTGCGCGCCGTCCTGGTGGACGAATTTCAGGACACCAACCGCCGCCAACAGCGCATCGTCTACGTCCTCAGCGGCTTCACGCAACACGTAACACGCACCACGTACCACGCACCACGCAACACACCTCACGCGCCATCCGGTTCACTCTTCGTGGTGGGCGACTCCAAACAGTCTATCTACCGCTTCCGTGGCGCCGACGTCACCGTCTTCCGCCGCGTCCAAGCCGACGTGATTGCTGCTGGCGGACGGCACATCCCCCTCGACCTCACCTTCCGTGCCCACACTCCCCTGGTCGCCCTGACCAACGCCCTCCTGGCCCCCATCCTGAGCGAGCGAGACGACCCTGAGCGACCCTACGTCGTCCCCTTCGCGCCGCTGACCGCCCACCGGGATGTGCCTCGCCCCGGCATCCGCTCCCCTTACGTGGAACTGCATCTGGGGCTGGGGGAGAACGCCGACGGGGGCCGCGCCGCAGCAGCAGCCGGTCTGGCCCGTCGCCTGCGCCGGTTGCGCGAGGGGGAGGGCGTGGACTGGGGAGAGATGGCGCTTCTCTTCCGCGCCGCCACCGGCTTCCCCGCCTACGAGGACGCGCTGGAGCGGGCGGGCATCCCCTTCGTCACCGTCGCCGGGCGCGGCTTCTACGAGCGGCCCGAGGTGCGCGACCTGCTCAACGCGCTGGCCGCCCTGGCCGACCCCGGCGACGACCTGCCGCTGGCCGGGCTCCTGCGCTCCCCCGCCTTCGCCCTCAGTGACGTCGCCCTGTACCTGCTGCGCTGGGGGCCGGACGGCGAGCGGCGCTCCCTGTGGGACGCTCTCCACGGCCCACTGGGCTACCTTGACCCCGCCGACGCCGCCCGCGCCCGCCGCGCCCGGGAGATCATCGCCGACCTCCACGCCCTGGCGGGTCGCGTCACCGTCGGCGACCTGCTGGCCCGCTTCCTGGACGTCACCCACTACCGCGCCGCCCTCTACCTGGCCGGAGGCCACCGGCTGTGTCGCAACGTAGACAAATTGCTTGCCGATGCCCATCGCAGTGGCTTGGTCAGCGTGGGAGAGTTTCTGGAATACGTCCAGTCCCTGCGCGACGTGGCCGCCCGCGAGGGGGAAGCCCCTGTCGAGGCCGAGGGAGCTGTCCAGTTGATGACCATCCACAAGGCCAAGGGACTGGAGTTCCCCATCGTCGTCATCACCGACGCGGCTCACGGCGGCGGCAGCCGCACCCCGCCCGTCCTCGTCTCGCCCGACCTGGGCATCCTGCTGGGGCTGAGGGAGGAAAAGGCCCTCCCTGCTGCCTACCGGCTGGCTGCTCTGCGCGAAGTGGACCAGGAAGATGCCGAGTCCCGGCGGCTCCTCTACGTCGCCGCCACCCGCGCCCAGGAGAAACTCATCGTCAGCGGGCACGTCAGGGCGAAGAAGGACAGTGCGCTCCAACTGGGAGGCTGGCTGGCCTGGTTGGGAGAGGTCATCGGCCTGGACGAGGTCCAACTGCCCAATCCTCTCACCACTCCGCAATCCCTCGATCTGGATTGGGACGGCGCTCCGCTAGCCTGCGTGGTGTATCCCGAGCCAGGGGACAAGAAGACAAGAGGACAAGGAGATAAGGAGATCTCTCCCCCTCCCCTTGTCCCTTTGTCCCCCCCTCTCCCCGACCTGATCGCCCCGTTGACCTTCGCCGCCTGCGCTGACACCGACCCGAAGGTGCGGGAACGGGAGAGTCAGCCGCCGCCCCGCGTCTGGCGCGTCGTGCCCGTGGCCCGGAGGCCCGAGGGCCCCGCCTGGGTCCTGGGCACCCTGGTACACGTCGCCCTGCGCCACTGGCGCTTCCCCGACCGGGAGGGTTTTGAGGACTTTCTGCGCCCCTTCGCCCTGGAGGCCGGCCTGACCGACGCGGGGGAAATCCATCGCACCATCGCCGCAACCCGCCGCCTCCTGGCCCGCTTCCAGGCCCATCCTCTCCACGCCAGACTGGACCGGGCCGAGCGGCACCACGAGGTGCCCTACGCCGTCGAGGTGGACGGCGCTCCCCGTAGCGGTATCGTGGACCTGCTGGCGCGGTTGGACGGGGAATGGACGGTGGTCGAGTTCAAGACCGACGAACTGCGGGCTGCAGCCGACCTGGAGGCTCACATCCGGCAGAAGAGGTATGACGAGCAGGTGCGGGAGTACGTCGCAGCGGTGACCCGTCTCCTGGGCAAGCGCCCGCGAGCGTTGTTGGTCTTCTTGAACGTGGGTAAAAGTGTGGAAGTGGTCGAGCTTGACACCACGGCAGAACGGGGTAAAATTCAGTTGATGAATTTTGGTGCGTGAATTGCCCTGGAGGACAGAATGGGCCAGGTAAAGCAGGAAGTGCTGGACGAGATCGTCCGGCGCATCGTTGAGGTAGCACAGCCCGAAAAGATCATCATGTTCGGCTCTGCTGCCCGAGGGGAGATGGGGCCGAACAGTGACGTGGATTTGTTAGTGGTCAAGTCCAACGTTGCCCATCGTGGGCGTCTCGCGGGAGACATCTATATGAACCTCATCGGAGCTGGACAGGCCGTGGATGTCATTGTCGTCACTCCTGAAGACATTGAACGATACCGTGATTCCATTGGCCTAGTCATCAAGCCTGCTCTGCAGGAAGGGAAGGTGATATATGCGGCGTGATTCCCTTGACCGTGTCCAGGGAAAGCGTTTCCCTCCAGACGATCCCAGGGAGTGGCTCAATCGGGCCAGAAGCAACTTGGCCCAGGCCAGAGAAGGCGCTCAAATCGCAGGAGTATATCTGGAGGATTTGTGCTTTAGCGCCCAGCAGGCAGCAGAGAAGGCTATTAAAGCGGTTCTGATCCAGTATGAAGTAGAGTTCCCTTATGTTCACGACTTGGCGAAACTTCTCGGCCTCGTGGAACAGACTGGGCAGGAGGTGCCGAGTGAAGTGCAGCAAGCGGCAAGGCTGACCCGATATGCGGTAGTGGCCCGGTACCCTGGACTTGTTGGGGATGTCACTCGTGACCAGTACGACGAAGCCGTCACCATCGCAGAAGAGGTCGTCCGCTGGGCTGAAAGCATCATTGGGCCAGGGAGTGAGAGTGGCCGATGTCGGAAGTAGAGCGCCAGCTACGCATCCTGGAGGTATTGGAGCGCAACCCGGAAACTACCCAGGCCAACCTGGCCGCCCAGTTGGGCGTGGCGGTGGGCAGCGTCAACTGGTATCTCAAGCGGCTGATCAAGAAGGGGTACGTCAAAGCGACGCGCATGCAACGTAGCCGGCTCAAGTACTTTGTCACGCCGCAGGGGCTGGCACTCAAGGCCAGGCTGACCTCGCAGTATATGGAGGTCTCGCTGCGGGTGTACCGCGAATTGCGCCAGGCGGCGCGGGAGACGCTGGCAAGCGTGCGTGAGCGTGGTTACACGGCGGTGCAGGCTGACGGCAAGGGCGAGGCGATGGAGATATTCTACCTGACTTGCCTGGAGGAAGGCGTGCCGGTCCAGCAGTCTCCTCCCTTGCCGCTCCCGGAGGTACGGGCGGATGGGACGGGGTTTGCGGTGGAGTGGCCGGAGTAGGGTGAGTGAATGTGAGCACAATGGATTTCGAAACGGCAAGACGGTATTATCGCGAACGTGAGATGCGCAGACGAGCACAACGCGAGGCCGAACGGCAGAAGTGGCTGCAGCGTGTGCGTGAAACTACCTCGCGCGTCGCCCCGCGCTATCCCGGCGTGCGGCGGGTGTACTTATTTGGCTCGCTGTTGGAACCGGGGCGATTTAGACCCGATTCAGACATTGACGTCGCGGTAGAATGCGATACACTGGAGACCGAAGGCGCGTTCTGGCGTGCTCTGGAACAGGAATTAAAGCGAGATGTGGACGTGCGTTCATTGACCGGCACGATAGCGGAGGCTGTGAAGCATAAAGGAGAGCAAGTGTATGGACGACAAGATACTCGTCCTGATGAATAGCATCCGCCGTGACCTGGAGGCCATAGCGACAATCTACGATGAGCTGGAGCGTTATCCTCTGAGGGCGGACGCCGGTGACGATACACTGATCGTGATAGCCTATCATCTACATAATTTGTATAACGCTTTTGAAAACATCTTCCAGAACATCGCAGCAGTGTTTGAGAATTCGACGGATGACGTAGAAAGGTGGCACGTCCAGTTGCTGGAACGGATGCGGTTGGACGTGATGCCGCTGCGCCCGGCAGTCATTGACGACGTAGCCTATGACGGACTGGACGAGTTACGACGGTTCAGGCACCTGTTTCGTCATGCGTACAGTACGAAACTCGATCCCTTGCGATTGCAGTTGGTGATGGGCAAAGCACTGGTGCTGGAAGCAATATACGCCGGTCAGTTGGAGCGATTCATAGACTTCCTGCAGAGTTTAGCGTGAGAGAGGGCAGACTACGCGCCTTACCTGCGCCCGGCCATTATGATCATCTGTTCTCCTCACGTGAGCATAGCTCCCGAATCATCCTCCGGCGGCGAGGTCTACGAGCGGGAAGTGCTGAAGCACCTGGCACTGCTGGGGGTGCGCGTTGACCTGATATTGCCGGGCCGCGCCCCTTGCTGGACCGACGTCCCCAACTGGCACGTGCATCGCACCCGGCTGCCCAAAGGATTCCGCTGGTACATTTCCAACCTGGTGTTTCCGCCGTACATCAAGCGGGTTTACGAGCAACGGCCGTTCGATCTGTTGCGCGTGCACTCGTTGCGCTTCGTGGGGCCGGCGGCGCTATGGGCCAGGCGGCGCTACCGGTTGCCGGTGCCGGTGGTCGCTCACCACCACCACGTGGACCGCAACTGGCTCAACCCGGTGATCGAGCGGCGCGTGATCGAAGCCTGTGACTTGGTCACGACCGACAGCCGGTTCTCGCGTGAACAGTTGGCAAGAGAGTTGCAAGTGAGCACCGACCATGTGGCTGTGATCTATGCAGGTGTTGATCGAGAACTCGAACCGCAGCCGAAAGATGAACGGCTGGTGACCAAGTTGGGATTGCAGGGCTACAAGGTTCTGCTCTTCCTGGGCGGGTTGAAGCACAGGAAGAACGTGGGCCTGTTGCTTGATGTCTTTCGCGACATCGTGACCGAGATGGGCGATGGGGTGCGGTTAATCATCGCCGGGTCGGGCAGCGAGGAGAAAGAGCTGCGCCGCCAGGCCGGAGAGCTAGGCATCGCCGACAAGGTCATTTTCGCGGGCTACGTGCCAGAGGCCGACAAGGCGCGGTTCTACAACCTGGCCGACGTGTACGTCCACCCCTCCAGCCTGGAGGGGTTCGGCATGACGGTCGGCGAGGCCATGTCGTGTGGTAAGCCGGTGGTGGCAACAGCGGTCGGCTCACTGCCCGAGGTCATCGTTGATGGCGAGACCGGCTTCCTGGTCCCGCCCGGCGACCGGCACCGGTTTGCAGAGCGGATCGTGACACTGCTCCGGGACGAGCCGCTGGCGCTCCGGTTTGGCGAGGCCGGCCGGCGGCGGGTCGAATCGCTGTTCCGCTGGGAGACGGTCGCCCGGCGGCTGGAGGAGCTTTATCAGCAGGTGTTGGACGACTGGCGGCGGCGATGATCGAACGTGTCTGGTTGCGCGCTATCCAATACCTCAACGCCAAACTCAAGTCGGCCTCGATGCGGCTGACCAGGTGGACGGGCAAATCCAGCGTCTACATCCACCCCAAACACCTGGCTGGGCTGGACGCCGGGCATCACTGGTACACAGAACATCTAGAGCCTGGCGATGTGGTGCTCGACGTGGGCTGCGGCAGCGGAGCCCACGCGCTGCGGGCCGCCAAGCGGTGCCGGCTGGTAGTGGGGTTCGACTACGACGGGCGTCAGTTGGCCACAGGTCAGCAACTGGTTGCCAGGCAAGGCGTGAAGAACTTGCGCTTGCTGGAAGCCAACGCCGAGGACGGCTTCCCTTTCGCCGAGGGCACTTTCGACCAGGTGCTCTTTCTCGACGTGCTGGAGCACCTGCGCCGGCGTCAGGCAGCCCTGCGCGAGATAGGCCGGGTGCTGCGTGATGGCGGCACCGTGTTCCTGGCCGCTCCCAACCGGGAGACGAGTTGGAAGCGCCGCCTGGAAGCCGCTGGCCTCTTTCACTATTCCGACCCCGATCACAAGATCGAGTACAGCCGGGAGGAACTGGAGGCGGAGTTGGAGGAGGGTGGCTTCCGCGTGGAGGGCGAGTTCGTGCCCATCGTCTACGACACGCCCTGGGCAGGCCTGATCGATTTCATCGGAGGATTTTCGTTGGCAGCCTACCGGCGTCTGAGCCGCTGGAAGCGGGAGGCCGTTCAGCAGCATCCGCAAGAGAGCACCGGTTGGCAGGTGATGTGCAGAAGACAGGAGCAGGCGCGGTGAGGGTCGTACAGTCCAAGCGTTTCAACTCTGGGCTGCTGCTGTGCCTCATCTTACTGGTAAGCGGCTTCTTTCACCTGTACCGACTTGGTCGAGGAGAGTTCCTTGGCGAGGACGAAGCCCAGGTGATGGTCAAGATCACTCGCGAGTTCCTGTGGCGAGACGACATTCGCAATTTAGGAGCTATCTTCACGTCTTCCCACCCTCCCCTGCGAATGCTGCTACCGCTGCCTTTCGTCGCTCTCTTCGGAGCCAATGAATTCTGGCTAAGATTTCCCAACGCACTGGCCGGCATCGGCGTCTGCTACTGGACGTACCGCCTGGGACGACGCATCTTTTCCCGCAGGGCCGGGCTTTTCGCCGCATTGCTGATGGCAGTCAGCGGTATGAGCGGCGTGTACCGCTCGGCCAACGGCATTGGCGTTTTCACGCTGTTCCTGCTCATCGGGCTGGAGTGTTTGCTGGTTTTCGTCGAAGCGAAGGGAAAACGAGGCGAATTATCTGCCCTGACCGGCACTGCGTTGTTCCTCAGCCTCGCCACCCTGACCTTCCTGGAAGGCAGTGTCTTTGTTCTCCCGGCAGCGTACAAGTACCTCCGGAAGGTCCGCCGAGTCGAGCGCACTGCCATCTTGCCGGTCGTGGTGTACGCGCTGCTTGCAGGCTCCTATGTCGTACTCTGGACACTCGTGCCCATTTTGGCCGTGCGGTGGGGTCTGCTACCTCAAATACCAGCCGGAAACGTTCAGCATCTGGTTCAACGCCTGCGTGCACTGGGCGCGTTCAACATTGGCGACTGGGTCGGCAGCACGGTGGGCACGAACTCGATCTGGCTGACCCTGTTTCTCGCCGCGACGATCCCCTGGGGCTGGCGTCATTGGGGCAGGAAAGGATGGACGGCCCTCCTGTTCTTCGCACCCCATTTGTTAGTTTGGTTGTTCCTGTTCCAGAACTCGTGTGGTCACACCACCTACGAGCTGCCTCTGTGGACGATCCTCTCTGCCCAGGGAGTCCAGGTGACCTGGTCGAAGGTGAAAACCAGTGCCCGGCTGCGGTGGGCAAGGTTGCCGCTGAGCCTTGCTACTTGCGCCGTCGCTTTTCTCACCGGCTGGCATACCTACGTGCTGTTTTTGCAAGATGAGATCCCTCCCTCGATCTACAACCTCGTCTTTTACCAGGAGCGGTGGATGAGAACACCCTGTGGAGTCCCCCATTTCGTTCAGCTCGGGCAGCCAGCCGCCGGGGTCTACATTCGGCAACATGCAGGGCCAGAAGATATGATTCTCTCCAACTTTGGGGGCAGCCTGGAAATCTACTACGCAGGGCGCGTGAGCAACCCCTTACGACTGGATGACGTGCTTTCGGAACTGGACGAACCTGCGCGGATGCAAGAACTCGACACTCACTACCTGGTACTGAGAGGCGCAGAGCCTGTGGGGCCGACCGGCAGTATGCGACCGGCGTGTGCAGTCCTGGAGAGAGGAGAACCCAGCCTGCTGATCTACAATCTGTGGGAAGAGCCGGACACAACCGAGGTCGTGAGCGCCGAAGAGCTGCGGCCGGTGTTTTACGCTGAGTACGCAAACTGGCGGAACCTGCGCCCCTTTCTCACCGCCGGCAGTGGGGAGCACACGCCGTGAACATCGGCCTGATCAACGAGTATTTCCCACCCTTTGCACCAGGCGGCGCGGAATGGAGCACCCTTCAACTCGCCAAAGGGTTGGCCGGTCGAGGGCACCGGGTCGCGGTCATCACACCCAACTACGGCCAACTGCCCGACCGGGAAGAGTTCAATGGCTGCTCTATTTTTCGCTTTCCTTTTCCGGTCGAGATGGAAGGCACGGAACCGATAGCCACACGCAACCTAAACAATCCCTTGTTCTACCTTTATTCAGCCTGGCGCATCGCTCAGATCGCTAAGACGGAAAAGCTGGCAGTGCTGCACGCTCAAAACAAGTTCAGCATGCCCGGCACATGGCTGGCGGCGCGGAGGCTGAGCTTGCCTGCTCTTGTGACTATCCGCGATACATCTCTGCTTTGCCCGTTCGCCATCTGCGTGCAAGATGCCGATACCGTACCTGCTGACTGTGACCTCCTGCGCAAGTACTGGTATTGCGCCCATCGCTTCTACGACCAATATGTTGGCAGTCGCTCCTGGAAACGGCGGCTACGTTTCTTCTTGCACTCGGTGGTGTGGCAACGTCTGGATCTTGCTCTGCGCCGCTTCGTGCTGGCGTGTATGGACCGGGCGGTGTTCATCACCGCAGGCATTCGCACCGTCTATACCACCGCGCCTCACAGCAACTTGCCGGATACCGAGGTGATCTACAATTTACCCCCGCCCCCCGTTGAACCGCCCCCCTTCGATTGGGATGGTCGAGCCCGAGCAAGTGAATTGCGTGGACGGCCAACGGTATTGTACGTGGGCAAACAGTCCCCAGGCAAGGGCACGCCAGACTTGCTGGCGGCGATTCCCCAGGTCGTCGCAGCCGTGCCGGAGGCGATGTTCCTGTTCGCGGGCCGGGGCAACGCAGAAGATAGCGTCAGCCCGGAGTTACGTCAGTACGTAGTGCAGTGGCCGCCGTTGCCCAATCCTCAGGTGTTATCTCTGATGAGTGAGGTGCGTCTGGCGGTCCTTCCCTCAGCCACCCCTGAAGCCCAGGGACGGGTATTGCTTGAGGCCATGAGTGTGGGAGTACCGGTGGTTGCCACTCGCGTTGGTGGTATCCCTGAGACGGTTGTTGACGGAGTCACCGGCATGCTCGTGGAGCGCCACGATGTGACCGGCCTGGCTGCGGCGATCACTCGGCTGCTAACCGATTCTGCCCTGGCCCGCCGTATGGGAGAACAGGGTCGTACCTGGCTGTACCAACGCTTCGATCCTGATCGCTCTCTCGACCGGTTCGAAGCGTTGTATACGGAGCTAATCGAGAAACGACGATGAACCTGGCCATCTTCCCCAACCGGGGGGGCAGTTTGAGCGATCTGGCGCGCAGCGGGCAACTCCACCGCTTCACCGCCCACTATCTGCCGACGTACGCCCGTCACTTTGAGCGAGTGTTCTACTTCTCGTACGCTGAGGAGAAATGGGACCTGCCCCAACGATGCGAGTTGCGGCCGGGGTCAGCGAGGCTCCACTCCCTGCTCTACAGCCTGTGGCTGCCAGTGCGCTACCGGGATGCCCTGGCCCGGTGCCACGTCGCGCGGGTGATGCAGATGACCGGTGTGATACCCGCCGCTTTGGCCAAGGCCTGCTCAGGGTTGCCCTTCGTGGCTACTTACGGATACCGTTACGCCGAATTCATACGTCCTACGCGGAGATGGGTGAGCTACTTCCTGGCGATCGCTGTGGAGCGACTGGGTCTGCGCATGGCCGACGGTGTGATCGTGACTACGCCGGAGTTAGCTCAATACGTTGACCGGTGGACTTCCCCGGAGCGGGTTCACCTCATCCCCAACGGCGTGGACACGGCGACTTTCCGACCTCCTGCTCGGTTGCCCGCCAACGACCCGCCCGTTGCCATATTCGTCGGCCGGCTGGAGCCACAGAAGAATCTGTTGGCCCTGTTGGAAGCCGTATCCGCTGTGGGCGACCTGCGGCTGATTTTGGTGGGGGATGGCAGCCAGCGCCAGGCCCTGGCCCGGCGGGCACAGGAACTGGGCGTAACGCTGGAGCTTGCAGGGGTCGTTTCCTACGAGACCTTGCCCATTTATTTGCAGCAGGCAGATCTGTTCGTGTTCCCTTCACACATCGAGGGACACCCCAAGGCTTTGTTGGAAGCAATGAGCGCGGGGCTTCCTTGTGTAGGAACCGATGTGCCTGGTATCCGCGACCTGCTTCAAGATGGGGAGACGGGCATCCTTTGCCCTGGCACCGACCCCGCGAGCCTGGCAGCCGGATTGCGGCGATTGTTGGCAGACCGTACTGCCGCTCAGGAGATGGGCCGCCGCGCGCGAGCGTTGGTCGAAGCTGAGTATGATCTGAGCCATCTGCTGCAACGAGAAGTGGAACTCTTACAGCGAGTGGCGGTGAGGAAAGCGTGATGCCACGGTTGCGCATCTGCCTGCTCTGCACAGACGTGTCGCGCAACGCCTTCGGACGGGCTTACGTGCTCGCCAGGGTGCTGGCGCGTGACTACGAAGTGCAAGTGGTTGGACCGCAATTTGGTGCGTCGGTCTGGCCACCTATGGCGGGCTTGCTGGAGAAACACGGCATCCGGGTAACAGCCGTGCCATCCCGGGGCTACCCACGCTTCCTGGCATCCGCCCGGCAGCTCTGGAAGGCGATTGAGGCCGATTTGGTCTACGCGCTCAAGCCTTATCCAACCAGCTTTGGCCTCGGTTTGCTCTATCGCCGGGCGAGGGGTGTCCCGCTCGTGCTGGATATTGATGACTGGGAGTTGGGCACCTTCCAGGCTATGGACTGGAGGCGACTCTGGCGCACCATTGTGGCGGGTATCGCCAGCCCCAACAACTACATCTGGCTGCGTCCGCTCTACGGGCAAATCGGGCGCGCCGACGCCATCACCGTATCTTCCGGTTTCCTACGGCAAAAGTACGGCGGTGTCCTGGTGCCCCACGGCCGAGACACGACAGCTATGGACCCGGCGCGAGTGACAGGCGACGAGGTGCGCCGGCAATGGAAACTGGCCGGCAAAGCAGTGATGTTTCTGGGCACGCTGCGGCCCTACAAGGGGGTCGAAGACCTCATCGCGGCGGTACGCCGGCTGGGCCGGCCCGATGTGCAGTGTGTGGTCGTTGGCGCAGATGAACGGTACCCCTATACTGCCAGTTTACGCGCCCTGGCCGGCGAGCAGGTGCGGTTACTGCCTATGCAACCCTTTGACCGGATTCCGGCCCTTCTCGCCGCCGCCGACGTGGTGGTGGTTCCCCAACGGCAGACTCGGTTCACCGAGGCGCAGGTACCGGCCAAGATTTTCGACGCTATGGCGATGGCCCGCCCCATTGTCTCGACGGCGGTCTCGGACATCCCCCAGATATTGGATGGCTGCGGCATAACTGTGCCGCCGGGTGACGTGGAGGCTCTGGCTGAAGCCATTGCATACTTACTGGACAACCCGGTGAAGGCTCAAGAGCTGGGGCTTGCTGCTCGGGAAAAGTGTGTGCGCGAGTTCAGTTGGGACAGGATGCAGTCCGTGCTGCGGCAATTGATAGAGCAGCTGTCAGCGTGAACAAATACAATGTCAGAGAAACAAGGAAAGGCTGGCAGAGTGGCGAAACCGAGTGATGCTCCCGCTGTGCCCGTCTACTACAAGAGCGCTCGCGCAGACGTCCTGGCACTGGTGCCTGAGGAAGCCTGGCGTGTGTTAGACGTGGGCTGCGGGGCGGGGCAATTGGGTCAGGCCCTCAAAGAGCGGGACACCAAAGAGGTGGTGGGCATTGAGCTAAATCAGGAGGCCGCCCATATCGCCGCCGCTGTTTTGGACCGGGTGATCTGCGCACCGGTCGAGTCGGTTGCGCTGGAAGAGCTTGGACCGCCCTACGACTGTATCATCTTTGGGGACATCCTGGAACACCTGGTTGATCCCTGGGCCACCTTGCATCGTTTCACCACGCTCCTCACACCAGAAGGACGGGTCGTAGCCAGCCTGCCCAACGTGGCCCACTGGAGCGTCGTCGCCGGACTGCTGAGAGGGCGATGGGAATATCGAGACCGGGGATTGCTCGACTGCACCCATCTGCGCTTCTTCACCCGGCGCTCCATCGCTGCTCTGTTCGCCCAGGCCGGTTTGGTCGTCGAACGGTGGAAGCGCAACTACCGCCTCCGCGAGGCCGACAGGCGGTACGCCCGGCTGGCCCGCGGGCTGGCTCGAGGCCCACTGCGAGACTTGCTCACGTTCCAATACCTGATCGTCGCCCGCAAGCGAGGAGAAGCACAGTGAGGCCGAGAACGCAGCGGGTGCTGTTGGTGACGCCAGCGTGGAAGGGGTCGTTGGGATTCTTCTGTCGCCGTGCTTTCGAGCAAATTGGGTACCAAGTGCGAGTCTTCGACTATCGGCGCGAGGCTCTGGGTGAGGGCTACGACAGCGCGGCGGTGGCTCCCCAGAACCGGCCGGTAGGTCTGGAGATCAGTTGGGGGCAGGCCAGGCATGCTGCCGATAAAGGGATCTCTGTTCCGCAGGCCAATAGCGAGCAACTCCCTTTCGCCAATAGCAGTTTCCATCTCGTGTTGCTCATCGGGGTCATCGAGCACGTGTGGCGCCCCGACGCGGTGATAGCCGACATAGCCCGCATTCCACAGCCCGAAAGCCGCCTGATTCTGACGACGCCCAACTACCCGGTCAAGCGAGAATACGACTGGTTGAAATGCCTTCAGGGTGTCCATTCCTTGCCGGCCGACGACCCCACTCACTTCTCGCCCTTCAGCGTGCGCCGGCTCAGAAGGTTGTGTTCGCGTTACTTTGCCACGGTCGAAAGCCGGATTCACCACATCGCCGGCGAAGGCCGTGGGCCCGCATTGGCTCGCCTGAGAAGATCGACGGGTATAGGCGATTGGATCGGGCACAAGGTGATGCTGTCGTATCAGCACCCCAGGAGTTGTGTCGCGTGAACAGGACTACTTTGAAAAATATACAGCCCAGCCAGCCCATGACTGATCGTCGTCCTATGCACGTACTACTCTATCGTCCTCCCTGGCACTTTGGCACTCCCTATTTCCGCGCCCGACAAGTGGCAGCCCACTTCCGCCGCAGGGGCGACCGAGTAACCATCGTCGCCGGGCCTCGCGGCTGGTCCAGCCTGCAACGCTTGCTATCCTGGCCCTGGCACCTGGCACGCGCTGACCTCATCTTCCTCTACCCTCAACTTCTTCTATTCTTTTTTGCATTGACGGCCAAATTGCTTAGGCGGCACGTGGTCATCGATCACTACGTCTCATACGTGCGTATGGCCGATGTATCGCGTTGGGGAGGACACTGGCTGGCTGCGTTCGAGAAGGCAGCCTACTGTCTGGCCGACGCCGTGCTGGCCCACACAGAGTCGGTGGCCCGGGCAGTGCAAGATGCCCACGATCTCCCCGACGATCGGATATACACCGTCTACAGTCTGGTTGACACCACCTACTTTGCCCCCGTCTACGGAGATAAAGCCGCCCGACTGCGCCGCGAAATAGGCCTTACCGACCGCTTCGTCGTTTTGTACCACGGCAAGCTACATCCCTGGCACGGAGTGGAAACACTACGGGCTGCCGTGGGCCGGCTGACCGAGGCGGGCGAACCGGTGGCATTGGTGCTAATTGGCCCGACGGGTGAGGGGGGGGCGCACGAGCGGTTGTTGGGTGGCATCGCCTACGCCGATTTGCCCCCGTACATACAGATGGCCGACGTGTGGTGCAGTGGTTTCACCAACCTGCCTCGTGGCGACCGCAGTTTCAGTTCCACTATGATTCAGGCGCTGGCTATGGCCCGGCCGGTGATCACCTCACCCAGCCCGGAGAAGGCCCGTCTGCTGCGCGATGGCGAAACCATCTTCTTCGTCCCGCCCGACGACCCTGATGCCCTGGCCGAGGTAATCCGTTACTGTCGTCTTCATCCGGATACCGCCCGCCGCGTCGGGCAGGCAGGACGCCGCCTGGCACAAGAGATATTCGATATCGCAGCGTTTGATGAACTGTTAGAGCGTTTCGCCCGGCTATGACCCGAGTGGAGATTTGAATGGCAGCCCGCAAGTCATTCCTCTTATTCCTGGCTAACATATTTGGCTCTGGTCTGGGCTTCATCGCCACCTACGTGGTGGCCCATCGGATGGGGGCAGAGGCATTGGGGACCATCGGCTACGTCATGGGCCTCACCGGAATAACAGCTTTCATATCCAATGTCGGCTTCTCGCAAGCCCACTTTCGATACGCCGCCGGTCAGAAAGACATTGGTGATCTGGTCAGCACGTATGGTGTTATCATTACCATCCTTACCCTGATCCAAATCCTCGCGCTAGCAACTATGCCCTGGGCCACCCGTTGGCTTGGGAACGCCTGGCTCAACACCCAAGAGGAATGGATTCTCTACGTTACGTTTAGTATCGGACTGCTGCTTACCAGCGGCACGCGCCTGTTCAGCGTCACGCACCAAGCCCAAGAAGCAGCCGCTAAAGTGAGCCTCGCGCTCGCACTTGGGAGCCTGACCGTAGCCATTGCACAGATTGGTGTGGCCGTTGCTGGCTTGGGGGTCGTGGCCTTGGGGATTGCCTATCAGGTGGAACCGGCCGTAAAATTGCTGGTGTTGTGGCTCACCTCCAAAGGAATGCCCTACGGACGGCCCAGACGCAGCATCGTAGTGCGATACACGCGCTATACGGCTCCTATTGCCCTCAGGAGTATGCTCAACGGCATCTACGGTAACGTAGATAAGATACAACTTCAACAGCTAGGTGGCACCCAACAAGTGGGGTTCTATACCGGCAACCTGGGCACCGCAGCGGCGATCAACCGCATCTCTATGGCTACTATGCGCATTTTTTTCCCCCGTACCGTAGCCGACGTTGAGCAAGGCCAGTTGACATCCGCACGCAGAAGGCTCAACACGGTCTTGCGCTATTTGCTGTTGCTGGTGATACCAATGATCGCAATTGTAGCGGCCTACAGCCATCTTATCGTGCGGCTTACTCTTGGTCCCGACTTCCTGCCTTCGGCTTCAACGCTCAGCGTCTTGGCTATCCAGGCAGTTGTACAGATGATCGCTATGCCATACACCAATATGATTCTTGCCTTGGAAAAACACGCCTATCTAATCCCTGCCAGCTTGCTCTCAGTAGGCATCCTCGTCCTGGGAAATACGTTTTTGATACCAACGGAAATCTTCGGCCTTCCGGCGGCTGGGTTGGGCAGCACGGGTGCCGCCATGGCACTCACCCTCGCCGCGGTTGGCAGTCTCGCTATGCAGATGGGCGTGACGGCACGCTTTGCCAAGATCGGGTTCCCGATTTCACTGCTTTGGTTCGCCATAGGCGGTGGTGTCATGTTCGCTATCCTGCGCATCCCGTCACTGGGAGGAGGTGACGTTACCCTCCTACAAATTCCTCCGCTGATTACTATCGGCATTGTGGCCTTCGTGGGCCTGATGCTGTTGACCCACCAGCTCTCTACGTCGGAGCTGCGTCTATTTGTGCAAGCTATTAACCCTGTCCATATGATTCGTTATGTCCATGCAGAACTGAATTCGAGCACCGAAGAGAGTAATAGCCACACCCCCGTTGCATAAGGAGAAGCAATTGAGAAAGAAACCTTTGATTATCATCGGAATGCACAGGTCAGGCACAAGCTTGCTCGCAGGGATATTGCACAAATGTGGGATTTTTATGGGGGCAAGAAGAGACAATCACAACGAATCCTGGTTCTTCAAAAGAAAGAATCAATACATATTCAGCTTGGCCCATGCTGGGTGGGACAATCCGGAACCAGTGAAGTATTTAATCAAGAATCGGGAACTGCAGCTGGAGCTGACTGCGCTTCTGAGAGATGAACTCACATCTTTGAAATTCCTACTAGATTACTGGGGGATGGCAAGGTCCTTGAAACTCAGATCTCCGCTGCAAGCTAATGAGGCCTGGGGGTGGAAGGATCCGAGGAACAGCTATACCTTGCCTATATGGCTGGATATATTCCCCAACGCAAAGGTGATTCATGTCTATAGAAACGGGATAGATGTGGCCAGTAGTTTGATGCAACGAGAGCAAAGACGCCGTAACAAATTGCACAATCCCCTCCTATCGTGCCGTTGTATGGAATTAAATAGTGCTTTCGCTCTTTGGGCAGAGTATGTCACTACCTGCCTGGCAGTGATTGACTCCTTGCCTGACAAACTGACTATGCAGATCAAATATGAGGACTTCTTGGAAGAGCCTGGAATTTATGTGAAAAAAATAGCTAGGGTGCTGGAAATTCAGTTAGATGAAATGATTGTAGCCAAAGCGATTAGCGAGGTTCAGCCTAAAAGAGCGTACGCATTTTGGAGCGATCCAGCACTAGAACAACTCTATGAGAATGAACATAGTCACCCCCTGATGGAAAGACTGGGTTACAATAAACTAACACCGACTTCTCGCTATTAGGGTTACTCCGAAAGGCAAATCGGCCTCGCACAAGATGAAACTGCAAGAGGAGCTCAACAGCGCAAATAGGCAAACCATCCTCCTCCTCTCCACCACCGACTGGGATGCGCCGCAGTTCGGCTCCCGCCAACAGATCGCGCTGCAACTGGCCCGCCGGGGACACCGTGTCCTGTTCGTCGAGATCCCGCGCGCCCTCCACTCACTCGTCTCCGACCCTGCCGGCACGCGCCGCGCCCTGCACCGGCTGGGCCGCGCCCGTCAGGTGGAGGACGGCCTCCTCGTCTACACTCCGCTGCCCGTCCTGCCCGTCTACTACAACCCGCTCGTCAACGCGCTCAACCAGCGGCTCCTGCTGCGCGACCTTCGTCGTACCCTGGCCCGCCTGGGCTGGCGGCCCGACGTCCTGTGGACCTACTGGCCCCACACCGGTTACCTGGTCGGCAAGTTGGGAGAGCGTGCAGCGGTCTACCACTGCATTGACGATTTTGTCGCCGTGGGCTACCCACTGACGACGCGCTCTAGCCTCGCCCGCATGGAGGCCAAGCAGTGCCGCAAAGTGGACCTCGTCTTCGCCCGCACCGCTGCGCTGGCCGCCGCCAAACGAGAACTCAACCCCAACACCCACCTGCTGCCCGGCGGCGTGGACACCGCCCACTTTGACCCGGCCCGCGTGGCCGCGCCACCCGCCGAGATCGCCGCCCTGCCCCGCCCGCGAGTGGGGCTGGTGGGCACCATTGACGACCGGGTGGACGTCGAACTGCTGGCACACTGCGCCAAGGAACTTCCCTCTGCGACCTTTGTGCTGGTCGGGCCGGTCAAGCGCCACCGGGTGGACGTCGGCCCCTTGGAGCGCCTGCCCAACGTGCACCTGCTCCCCCCCTGCCATCACGCCCAGGTCCCGGCCATCGCCGCCGCCCTCGACACCTGCCTGATCCCCTACCGGGTCAACCCCTACACCGAGGGGCTATCGCCGATCAAGCTGTACGAGTACCTGGCGCTGGGCAAGCCGGTGGTGGCGACCGACCTGCCCTACCTGCGGCGCGAGGCGGCCCACATCCGCATCGCCCGCACAGCCGATGAGTTCCTGGCCAGCGTGCGGGAGGCGCTGGCCCACCCTCCCACGCCGGAGGAGCAAGCTCGCTGGCGAGTTGCCGCCGAGGCCCACTCCTGGGAGCGCCAGGTGGACGAGATCGAACTTCACCTGACCACATTGCTGGAGAGGGAGTGATGTTGAACGGGACGTACCTTCTCAAAATGTAGGGGCGAACCCTCGCGGTCGCCCTGAGTGTAGGGGCGAACCCTTGCGGTCGCCCTGGCGGGCAGGCTTCGTCCCGAAGGGCTCAGCCCGAGGGGCGCGAGACCTGCCCCTACCCCAAATTATTGAAAAGATACCTTTGACAACCGGCGCAGAATGAGGTATCCTATCCGCGGAGGACGACGTTGGAATCCGTATCTGCCAAGTCAAACAAGTCCATCGAAGAGTATCGCCGCAACTTCAAGGCCCGCCTCAAACGCCAGTTGGAGGGAAAGGAAAAAGCACGCCAGCGAGAGTATTGGTCTATGAACGAGCAGGTTCGTCTGCTACAAGCCGAGATTCGAGCTGACCTACAGGCCATCGAAGAGGCTTACGCAGCCCTGAATTCCGTCAGCAAACACATCGCCGAGCCGGAGATGGACGTCGTCGTCGGCTACTAGGTGAAGAAGCAATCAAGTTGGACAAACAGAGTTGAGCATGGCTTTCGACACTTATCTTCTTGATGAGGCCCTGGCCCGCCGCCGTACCGTCCTGGAACAAGAGCGTCAGGCGGCGCTGAGCGACGTGCTGTGCCTCCTTGCGGAACTGGGCCCCCGCTACAGCATCCGCCGCGCCTACATCTTTGGTTCCCTCACACGTCCCGGCCACTTTACTGAACACTCCGACGTGGATATCGCTGTCGAGCTGATGGAGCCCGAACACTTTTTCGCAGCCATAAGCACCTTTGCCGCAGCCCTTGGACGTGAGGTGGACCTGGTCGAGCTGGACAAGTGTCATTTCGCTCACCGTATTCGAGAGAGGGGAATTGAATGGACAGAAACGCCCTGACAGTACTGACCTCCGACGTTGAAGCCCAGATGGCTCTCATTGAAGACATCTTCGCCGGGCTGGAGAGGCGCGCGGCCGGGTTGGAGCCAGATGACGAAGTGAGGATGGAGAGTGTTGCCTACCAGATTCACAACCTCTACAATGCCGCTGAGGACCTTCTTAAAATTACAGCGGCTCACTTTGAGAACCAGATCGCGGACTCAGCACGCTGGCATACAGCGCTCTTGCATCGCATGACCCAAGAAATCACGGGCGTGCGTCCTCCCCTGCTCTCGCAGGAAACCTACCGCCTTCTGAACAGCCTGCGCGGATTTCGCCATTTCTTCCGGCACGCCTACGCCGCTCCAGTAGAGTACGCGCAGCTTCAAATTAACCTGGATAAGGCTCGGCAGCTTCGCCCGCGTCTTCGGGAGGACGTGGAGCGATTTCTGTCACAACTCCAGTTCTCTCCACCCGATTGACAGGCTGTTTTGCTGACAACGATGCACTGCAGTGGCTTGATCCGCATCCTCCACCTCGTCGCCTCCTCCCACGGCGGCGGCGCAACCCACGTGCGCGATCTCGCCCTGGGCCTGCCCCGCGATCGTTTCTGCTCCACCGTCGCCATGCCGCTCGACGGCGGCAACGTCTCCCCCGCCGATTTCACCGCCGCCGGGATCGGGTTCGTGCCGCTAAACATCGCCGCTCGCTTCGCCTGGCGCGAACTGCTGCGCCTCCGCCGGTTGTTGAGAGCAGGAGGCTTTCACCTGCTCCACGTCCACGGCGCACGGGCCGCCCTGTACGGACGGCTGGCGGCGGCGACCCTCCGCCCGCGCCCTCACGTCCTGTTCAGCATCCACGGCTTTGCCACCCCGTTCTACTCCTTCCCCAGGCGCACTGCCTACCTCCGGCTGGAGCGCGCCTTGCAGCGAGTGACCGACTGCACCATCTGTGTGGCCCAGGCCGAAGCTGATCTCTTCCTCTCCTTTGGACTGACGACGCCGGAGAAAACCCGTGTCATCCCCTACGGCATTGACGTGGTCCGTTTCGCCGCTCCCCCCGGCGACCTGTCCAACCTGCGAGAGAAGCTGGACGTGGGGCCAGGCCCCGTGCTGCTCACCGTCTGCCGCTTGAACGTGCCGCGCGACTTTGCTTCCCTGCTGGCTGCCTTTCGCCAAGTGCGGAGCGAGTTCGCATCGGCCCATCTGCTGATTGTGGGAGATGGCCCCCAGCGAACTGAAGTGGAAAGCCTCATTCACCGCTCAGAGTTGACCGGCAGCGCCCACGTCACCGGCTTCCGCAGCGACGTGCCGGCATTGATGGCCCTGGCCGACGTCTACGTGCTGACCAGCTACGGTTGGGAGGGCTACCCCATCAGCACGCTCGAAGCGCAGGCCGCTGGCGTGCCGGTGGTCGTGACCGATGCCGGCGGCTCCAGGGAGGCGGTTCAGCACGAGCGAACCGGGCTGGTCGTGCCCAGGCGCGACTCGGACACGCTGGCTGAAGCGCTTTTGCGTTTGCTGCGCAATCCAGGTCTACGTCGAGAAATGGGAAAAGCGGGACGACGACGCGCGCGCCGCGAGTTCACCCGCAAGCGGATGATCGAGAGAATAACAACTGTCTATGACGAAAGTTGGGCTTGCCAACCCCGTCGCCGCAGCGTATAATGAACCCCGGAGGAGGTATGGATACCAGGGACAAGCACGAACAACAAGAGCTCCCTCGCACACCCGCGCTGGACGAGACCGGTCTCGTCGCTTTCCTCGCCACGCAGCCGGACGTGATCGCCGCCTACCTCTTTGGCTCCCTGGCGGAAGGACGAGCCAAGTCACACTCCGACGTGGACACCGCCATCCTGTTCGCCGACGCCTCCGATCCGCTGGCGGTGGGTGACCGCCAGTTGCAGTTGATGGGCGAACTGGAGCGCTTCGCCGACCGGGAGGTGGACGTGGTCATTCTGAATACCGCCCCGCCCATCCTGCAACACCAGGTACTCAAGCACGGCCGGTTGCTCTACGAGCGCGACCGACAGGCGCGGGTAGAGTTCGAGGTGCGGGCCGGGCAAGTATACGCCGACCTCCAGCCTATGCGCCACTTTTTCAAACGTGCTCTGTTTCGTGAGATCCAGGAGGGAGGGTTAGGTGAGCGAAGACGAGGTGATCCTGGAGCGGTTGCTCCTACTACGTGACGAAGTCGCGTATCTGAAGCACGAGCGAGACGGCCTGCGCACATTCCGGGAATACCAGGACAACAAACGGCTGCGAAAAGCCATCGAACGCTCTCTGCAAGTTGCTGTAGAAGCCTGTGCTGGGCGATTTTGACGCCTTCGCTGAAGCAGCGCACGTGTATCTGGAAAAAAGGTGAACCAGCCGGCACAAAGGTAAACGTGCTATGGCGACAGTCGAGACAGAGTCATAAACGGGCCACGAGGGAATTGGAGGATAGGAGTGAAAGATAGTAAAGCGGAGGCACTGGCGTCAGCCCAGGCCTGTGCTAAGTTGCTCAAGAGGCGTTTCGGTGCCCGTCAGGTGATCCTTTTTGGCTCCCTCGCCGGCCAGGGACCCTGGCATGATCGTTCCGATATTGACCTGGCGGTGGAGGGACTGGCGCCAGCCGACTACTTTCGCGCTCTCTCCGCGTGCTGGGAACTCCTTCCCCAAGGCATTAACCTCGACTTGGTGCCCATGGAAGATGCCCGTCCCGAACTACGGGCTCATATTCTGGGAGAGATGACTATGCCATCAGAACCCCACGAAGCATTGCGGCACGAGATTCAACTGGAGTTGGACAACCTGGACCGCATTACTGGAAGCACACAGGCACTTCTGGCCCGATTACCCGCCCAACCCGATGAGTATCAGATTCGCAGCATCGGCAGCCTGTTGCATGATTTCTACTCTGGCGTGGAACGCATCTTCGAGCGGATTGCCATACGTCTGGATGGCGATTTGCCAACTGGGCCCAGTTGGCATACTTATCTTTTGAAAAGGATGACTTCACCTTGGACCGAGGTGCGTCCGGCGACCATTGACCGGGCATTGGCCACGCGACTGCAGGATTACCTGCGCTTCCGACACCTCTTTCGCCACACCTATGCCTTCGATCTGAAGTGGGAGAAGTGCCAGGGGCTGGCTGAGGGGATGGCGGAGACGTTAGAAGCGTTGCGAACCCAGTTGATGGCTTTCCTGAGCAGCCTGAAGAGACCTTGAGGTTCAATCCACTTCCAGATTCCAGGTGCGCATGATCTACCTCGACATCTCCGCCGCCGTCCATCGCCGCGCCGGGCTGGGCCGCTACGCCGAAAGCCTGGCCCGCGCCCTCGTCGCCCAACCAACCAACCAACTCCCCCTCGCTCTCTTCTACAATCGCGAGAGAGGGATAGAACCTCTGCCCGGGCTGGCCCACGTGCCCACCCGCACCGTCGCCCTGGGGTACAAGCCCTGGCGTATGCTGGTCTGGCTGGGACAATTGGGCCACATCGGCTTCGACCGGTTGTTGCCTGGAGCAGAGCTTTTTCACGCCACCGAACATCTCCTGCTGCCGTTACGCGGTATCCCCACCGTGCTTACCGTCCACGACCTCATCTTCCGCCACCTGCCGGCCCACCACAAACCCCTCAACCGCTGGTACCTGAACGCAGGCCTGCCTTTCTACTGCCGCCGGGCTACTCACATCATCGCTATCTCTGAATGCACCCGGCGCGACCTGATAGCGGCCTACGACGTCCCCCCGGAGAAAGTCACGGTCATCTACGAGGCGGCCGACTCCCGCTTTCGCCCCCAGCCGCCAGAGACCGTGGCCGCTGTCCAGGCGCGATACGGCCTGCCGGAGCGCTACTTGCTCTTCGTCGGCACCATCGAGCCGCGCAAGAACCTGGCACGGCTGCTGGGTAGTTTTGAGGCGGTCCACGCCGAGGGGTTGACCGATGGGCTGGTGATCGTGGGACGGCGAGGCTGGCTGTACGGGGACTTCTTCGCTCGGCTAGAGCGGTCACCGGTCCGAGACGCCGTTATCTTCCCTGGCTACGTGCCGGACGAGCACCTGCCGGCGCTCTACGCCGGGGCACAGGCACTGGCCTTGCCCAGCCTCTACGAGGGCTTCGGCCTGCCGGTGCTGGAGGCGATGGCCTGCGGCACGCCGGTGGCGTGCAGTGACACATCTTCCTTACCTGAGGTGGCAGGAGACGCGGCTTTGCTTTTTAACCCCAATGAGGTAGAATCCATCACCGCCGCCCTGCGCCGCCTGTTGCGCGACGCCGACCTGCGCACCGACCTGCGGCGGCGTGGCTTCGAGCAGGCGGCCAGGTTCTCGTGGAAGCGGGTGGCAGCCGAGACGAGGGCGGTGTACGACCGCTTACTGGGGTGTGAAGGAGCCCGATGAGCCTCACCGACCGTCTGTCCACTTGGGCCCAGGCCCGGTGGCTGCGCTGGCTGCTCGTGGCCGCGCTGGTGATGCTGTATACCGGGTGGATTGGATACCAGGTCGTGCGGAACGAGCTGTATGACTTCAACCTGTACTACATCGCTGCGGCCGGGTTCCGTCAAGGCGTGGATATCTATGCCCTGGCCAGGGAGTACACTGGTGCGAACCAACCGCGCTGGGCAGAGCTGGCTGTGCAGCACGGCGTCGAGTACTACGCCCCGCCCTACCGCTACCCCCCGTTAACGGCCCAACTGGTTCTGCCACTCACATTACTGCCCCCCAAGGTCGCCGGTAGCGTATGGATCGCCTTGACCGCCGTGACTTTCATCGTGTCGGCATGGCTGCTGGGGAAATCGTCGCACCTGCCCTACGGAGTACCACTGTCCCACCTGCTGCTGTTCCTCTTTGTACCACCCCTGACTACGATGCACGCTGGACAGATCAACGGCTTCCTGCTGCTGGCTCTCAGCCTGGCAGTGTACAGCCTGGCCCGACGGGATTGGATCGGTACGGGGGTCGGCTTGGCTCTGGGCACCCTGCTCAAGTTGATCCCCCTGGCACTGGTGCTGTACCTCCCGTGGCGGCGATTGTGGAAAGCGACCATCATCGCTGTGATAGTGATCGTCGCACTGTTGCTGACCGTGCCCTTGACCCTTGGACCGGGCACATTGCAGGCATACGCGCGATACTTCTTCACAATAGGACAGCCGGGCACCGTCTTTGCCACGCCGCCGAATCAGAGTTTGAACGGTTTTTGGGGACGATTGCTGATCAACCAGGTGGACAGTGGCGTCATCTACCGCATTTACCTGGTCTCGGCCATGCTAGTTATGCTATGCACGCTGGCTTGCTGCTGGCCTGGCGGAGCATTCGTTCCTCACTGGCGAATCGAATTCGCGCTCATCGTCTGCGCGCTCCAACTGATCACTCCCTACACCTGGTACCATCAGCTCGTGCTGCTGCTGCTACCCTTACTCGTGCTTGCCTGTGAGATCGTCATTGGGCACGCGCCCCGCTGGTGGCTCGCGCCACTTGCCATTGGCTTCTTGTTGACCGACCTGCATGGGCTACTGTGGCATCACATAACTCCCACCCTGTTGTTATCCACTCCTTTCTATACAATAGTGATGCTGTGGGGCATGCTGGCGTGGTTGACCTTGCGGGAGAAATGGAATAGGTCTGACCAAAGGGACGTGGGATGAGCTTGCACCTTCGGACGCGCGTGGACAAGGGAGCAGTCGTACTGGCGATTATCTTTCTGGCAGCCTTTCCCCTGCTCTTCAAACCCTGGATCCACGGCTTTGACACGGTAGCATATTACTCGTGGCTGCGCTCGACCGTGATTGACGGCAACCTGGATGTCGGTGATGAATTCGCTCACTATGGCTACGACGCAGAGCGAGGGAGTACCCACACCGGCTATACCTATAACGAATGGGCGGTCGGCTCGGCAGTTCTGTGGTCACCTTTTTTCCTGGCAGCGCACGGACTCTCGCATCTCGCCCACGTGCTGGGCTTGCCAGTAGCAACCGACGGATATGCGGCCCAATATGTCTGGGCCATTAGCCTGGCTAGCGCTATGTACGCCTTCATCGCTGTCCTCCTAACCTATCATCTGTGCCGTGAATTCTTCGCGCTGCCCATCAGCGTCTTGGCCACAGCAGCGGTCTGGCTATCTAGCTCCCTGGTCTTCTATATGTACAGCCACCCGGCAATGTCTCATGCCAACGATGCCTTTACCTACGCTCTGTTCGTCTTTACGTGGTGTAAGACACGTCACCAGCAATGGTGGCACAGCGCCGCGCTCAGAGGCGCTGCGACGGGGTTGTGTGCGCTGGTCCGTCAGATGAACGCAGTGTTTATCTGCTTTGCGCTGGGTGAGTTTGTGGCAAGTGGGGTGCAGGCGTGGCTACGTACGAGGCAAACCATCGAGATGAGGCAGACATTTCTCAAGGTAGCAACCTTCTCTCTAGCATGGTGGCTCGTTTATTCTCCTCAGGTCATCGTCTGGCGCATCGTTTTCGGACACTGGATCGAAGTCAACCCATACGCCGGAGGAGCTGGCGTGGGCTTTGACTGGCTGCACCCGCACCTCCTGAGCGTTCTCCTCTCTAGCGACCACGGTCTGTTTGTCTGGACGCCACTGATGCTGCCGGCCATACTGGGTTGGCTTCCTTTTTGGCGAAAAGACCGTCGCCTGACCGCGCTGCTGGTGCTCAATTTCGTGCTGCAACTTTACGTGATCGCCTCGTGGGGCGACTGGAGCGGTTCGGTCGCTTTCGGTCAGCGGTTCTTCACCAACATGATACCTTCTTTCGCACTGGGGTTGGCCGCGTTGCTGAACGTGCTGCAGCAGCGAGTTCGGTTTCGCTGGCTCGTCACGGTCTGTGCTCTCTTCGTCATCTGGAATGGATTGCTCATCGTGCGCTACGTCTTGGAAGATATTCCGCGCCGTGGCAGTATGCCGCTCGGTCATTTTATCATCGGCCAGTTCACCGTCATCCCGCGCCACATAAGCCGCATTCTGCAAGCCCTCATCACCCGGGAGTAGAACGTTGAACGTCCTCCATATCTACAAAGACTACTACCCCGTCCTGGGCGGCATCGAGAACCACGTCAAAGTGCTGGCCGAGGCTCAGGCCGCAGCCGAACACCGGGTCACCGTGCTGGTCTGCGGCCCCAGCCCACGCACGCAGGTAGAGAACATCAACGGCGTGAAGGTCATCAAGGCCGGGCGGCTAATCACCGCCGCCTCCATGCCCCTCAGCCTGAGCCAGCCCTCCATCCTGGCCCGCCTCCGCCCCGACGTCGCCCACATCCACTCCCCCTATCCCCTGGGCGAGGTCGCCAACTGGCTGCTGGGCCAGGCGCGTACCACCGTCATCACCCACCACTCCGACGTAGTCCGCCAGCGGGGATGGCTGCGGTTCTACGGCCCGCTCCTCCGCCGCGTCCTTCGCGCCGCCGACTGCGTCATCGCCACCAGCCCCCGCTACATCGAGACCTCCCCCTGGCTGAGGCCCGTGCGGGAGAAATGTACCGTCGTCCCCCTGGGGGTGGACCACCGCCGCTTCACCCCCCCCACCAACCAACTAACCAACCAACCAACACTCCTTTTCACAGGTCGCCTGCGCTACTACAAGGGACTGGACACCCTCCTCTGGGCCCTCTCCGCCCTATCTGGCGTCTGTTTGGTCATCGTGGGCGATGGGCCGATGAGGGCAGAGTGGGAACGTCTGGCCGGCACACTGGGTCTGCGGGAGCGGGTGACGTTCACTGGTGAGGTTCCTGACGATGACTTGCCCCGCTACCATCACACCGCCCACGTCTTCGTACTGCCTGCCAATGCTCGCGCCGAGGCCTTCGGCACCGTCCTCCTGGAGGCAATGGCTTCGGGCCTTCCCTGCATCACCACCGAGGTGGGCACTGGCACCTCCTGGGTGGTGCAGGACGGCGTCACCGGGCTGGTGGTACCTCCTCGTGACCCTCGAGCATTGGCCGAGGCCATTCGGGGCCTGTTAGATGATCCACAGCGCAGGGCAGCAATGGGCCAAGCCGCCCGTGCCCGTGTGGAGGCAGAGTTTACCCTGGAGCGGATGATCGCACGGGTACAGGCGGTGTATGAAGAGGCGCTGGAGCGGAGCATTTGACTTTTGCCCCAAACTTCTTATAATATATGAGGGCGGGACACCGCGATCGGCACCTCTGCTAGTACCTTTCTTTACCTTCATCGGCCGGCAGCACCTACAAGCTGCCCTATCGGTCAACACATCTCGACCCTTTACCTCGTCATACAAACGATCGATCAGTTTTGCGTGAGGACTTGCCTGTTTCTCTATTCCACGGAGGGTTTCAGGATCTCGCGAAGACGTCAGAATAATCACTGACAGGAGTTACGCGGTTCGCCGGTCGAGTAGGCCCTTCAGGTCGAGTAGCGAAGCGTATCGAGACCCAGGGCTGTATCGAGACCAAGAACCGCGCCAAACCGGGCTTCGATACGGCCTGCGGCCTACTCAGCCAGCGGTTTGGCCCTCAACTGCGTAAGTCCTGTCACTGATGGACCCTCGCTACAAGGTGAAGGTGAGGCCCGCGATCATGTGTAAGCTATCGGCGATCCTTGTATTGCTCCTCCCGGCTGGATGCGCTGGTTATACCGGTGTATTCGGCAATCCCATCGCCGTAGAAGGCAACTCAGGCTGGCGGTACACAGGTGACCAAGGAGAAGGGGGTGGTAAAGCGACGCAATGATGATATGCAGGTGGTTAAGGGACGCGATCTCCAGGTTCTTGTGTCGTTCGCTGATCAGGTGCAGCACGCACCATGATCTACTCTCCTGAAGGAGAAAAATGATGAAAGCGCGACTGACCGTTGTGTTTTGTCTGATTGCGGTCCTGGCCTTGTCTTTACTGGGCGGGATTCAGTCCACGCCTTCCCAACCACCAGCAGCTCCCCCTCCCCCCGGTGAGGTCACGTTGAGTGAAGCAGATAGTGGCAGACTGATCGAGCTCCAGGAAAGCGATGTGGTGGTTCTCAGGCTGGAGAGCAATCCATCTACTGGCTACAGGTGGGAAGTTCAGGAGACGGACCAGAACATCCTGCTCCAGGTGGGGGCATTTGAGTTTGAGTCAGAACCAAATCGGTTCGGTGCTCCAGGTACACAGGTACTGCGCTTCGTCGGAGTCTCAGAGGGCAGGACCCCTCTCAAGTTGGTCTACCGTCGCCCCTGGGAGGAGGGCGTGGAACCACTCAAGACCTACTCCATTCAAGTGCAGTCCAAGGGAGCGTTTAGAGGCGTCTACAACCCAGCGTCTGCCCCTGTTGAGGAATCTGTGCCTTCTGAGGAACAGTCTGCTCCACTGGCCCTTCCCTCGTCGTTCAATTGGTGCGACCAGGGAGGATGCACCCCGATTAAGGACCAGGGCAGTTGTGGCAGTTGCTGGGCCTTCGGCACGGTGGGTCCCTTTGAATCGCTTATCAAGCTTAAGGATGGGGTTACGAGGGATCTTTCGGAGCAATACCTGGTTTCGTGCAACGAAGAAGGCTGGGGTTGCGATGGTGGGTGGTGGGCACATATGTACCACAAGGACAAGGTGCCATCGGGTGAGCCGGAAGCGGGGGCAGTTTGGGAATCTGATTTCCCCTATGTGGCCTACGATGCTCCCTGCAACCCGCCCCACCCTCACCATGAGAAGCTGGATGACTGGGGCTATGTGGATGGCCAGCAGAACACTGTGCCTTCTGTGTCGACTCTCAAGCAGGCTATCTATGACTATGGCCCCCTGTCGGTTGCCGTCTGCGTAAACAGTGCTTTTCAGAACTATAGCGGTGGCATTTTCACCGGCCCCAGTTGCAGCGATATAAACCACGCCGTAGTCCTCACTGGCTGGGATGACAGTGGTGGATACTGGTACATGCGAAACTCCTGGGGGACAGGCTGGGGTGAAAGCGGCTACATGCGCATCAAGTGGGGGGTCAGCGACATAGGATATAATGCCACCTATCTCGTCTACGGCGGAGCTGGTCCAACGCCGACGCCAACCATCACGCCGACCCCGGCGCCCGCGGCGCCCATTCTGCTGGTGGACGACGACAAGGGTAAATCTTATGAGAGCTACTACACGGCAGCGCTCAATGCCCTGGGCAAGGAGTACGACGTCTGGACCGTCGAGAGCCAGGGCTCGCCTTCGGCATCTGAATTGCAGCGCTACGATATCGTCATCTGGTTCACCGGCGACGACTACACCACCACGCTGACCAGCAGTGACCAGTCCAACCTGGCGGCCTACCTGGACGCCGGCGGCAACCTCTTCATCACCGCCCAGGACATCGGCTACGACATCAACACCAGTTCCTTCTACGGAGACTATCTGCACGCTTCGTACATCCGGGACGACACGAACACCTATGGACTGGCGGGCTACGACATCCTGAGCGGTGTCAACGTGAACATCTCCGGCGGCGATGGCGCGGATAACCAAGGCTACCCCTCCGAGATCGGGCTGGGGAGTGGCGCGGTGGGCTTGTTCGACTATGATGGCAGCTACACCTGGGGCGGCTTGCGCTGGGAGGGGGCCTACAGAGTGGTCTATCTCTCCTTTGGCTACGAGGCCATCAACTCGTCAGCCGACCGCACCAGCGTCATGGACAACGTGCTGGGCTGGCTGGAGGGAGGCGCGCCGCCGCCCACACCGACACCCACGTCTGTACCGCCTACACCTACGCCAACCTCCATACCGCCCACGCCCACGCCCACGCCGACCGGCGTGCCACCGACTCCGACGCCAACGTCCGTGCCGCCCACGCCGACCCCACCGCCAGGAGAGATCTTCTCCGACGATTTCGAGAGCGACAAGGGCTGGGTAGTGAACCCCTCGGGGAGCGACACGGCGACGACCGGCATGTGGGAGCGGGCCAACCCTGAGGAGACCTCGTACAGTGGTGTGACGTATCAGTTGGGCACGACGGCCAGCGGGAGCTACGACCTGGTCACCGGGCCATTGGCAGGCAGCAGCGTCGGCAGCTACGACATAGATAACGGCGATACCACGATCCGCTCGCCGGACATCACACTGCCCGGCAGCGGAGACATCACCCTGTCGTTCAAGTACTACCTGGCGCACTACAACAATGGCTCAAGCGACGACTACCTGCGGGTGAAGATAGTTGGTTCGACGACCGCGACCGTCCTGGAGGAGCTTGGCTCCGCGGACTACGATGAAGCTGCGTGGGCAGACTTCAGCACCAGTCTGAATGACTTCGCCGGGCAGACGGTCTACCTGCTGATCGAAGCGGCTGATGGCGGCAGTGGCAGCCTCATCGAGGCGGCCATAGACGACGTATCCATCACATCGAGCGAACCGCCACCGCCGACGCCCACTCCGCCGCCGCCCACGCCGACCAACACGCCGGCACCACCCACGCCCACGCCGACCCCACCGCCAGGAGAGATCTTCTCCGACGATTTCGAGAGCGACAAGGGCTGGGTAGTGAACCCCTCGGGGAGCGACACGGCGACGACCGGCATGTGGGAGCGGGCCAACCCTGAGGAGACCTCGTACAGTGGTGTGACGTATCAGTTGGGCACGACGGCCAGCGGGAGCTACGACCTGGTCACCGGGCCATTGGCAGGCAGCAGCGTCGGCAGCTACGACATAGATAACGGCGATACCACGATCCGCTCGCCGGACATCACACTGCCCGGCAGCGGAGACATCACCCTGTCGTTCAAGTACTACCTGGCGCACTACAACAATGGCTCAAGCGACGACTACCTGCGGGTGAAGATAGTTGGTTCGACGACCGCGACCGTCCTGGAGGAGCTTGGCTCCGCGGACTACGATGAAGCTGCGTGGGCAGACTTCAGCACCAGTCTGAATGACTTCGCCGGGCAGACGGTCTACCTGCTGATCGAAGCGGCTGATGGCGGCAGTGGCAGCCTCATCGAGGCGGCCATAGACGACGTGCTGATCGAGTGATGGCACGCCTGACCGTTACCGCGCGATAGTGCACCGGACAGGAAGCAGCAACGGCCCCGCTCGAATGGGCGGGGCCGTTCAGTACTGTGCAGGTATGAGCCCGCCGCACACACGTTGATGCCTGCCCAGCACCTGCACAAGTTCTGGATGAGTCAAGCGAGCTGTTTCAAGATTTCCTACTTGACAAAACGAGAGAAGCCGCTATAATACAACCGTCAATGGGCCTTAAACTTCGAAGCGCTGGGCAAGGAGCCTCACGCGCTTCTTTCGTGTATGTTCTCGTGCGGGAGAAGAAGGAATGAATAGGCAAGATAAGCTTCTGTTAGAAGCCCAAGATTTCCGCGCTCTGCGCATCAGTTTGGCGTCACCGGAGCAGATTCGTTCCTGGTCTTACGGCGAGGTTACTAAGCCTGAGACCATCAACTACCGTCGTCTTCGCCCTGAGAAAGACGGGCTTTTCTGCGAAGCCATTTTCGGCCCCACCAGGGACTGGCAGTGCTACTGCGGCAAGTACAAGAACGTTCGCTACAGGGGTATCATCTGTGACAAGTGCGGCGTTGAGGTAACCCGCTCTTCCGTGCGGCGCGAACGCATGGGCCACATCGAGCTGGCTGCCCCCGTTGCCCACATCTGGTATACCCGCCGCATTCCCAGTTACCTCGGCATCCTGCTCGACATCTCCAAGCGCAATATGGACCGCGTGCTCTACTTCGCCCAGCACATCATCACGAGTGTGGACGAGGAAGCACGTCAGAAGGCCCTCAAGCGGCTGGATGCGGAATCCAGGGAGAAACAGGAGCAACTGGAAGCGGTAGCCCAGGAAGGTATCACGGTGCTAGAGCAGCGGTTGGCCCAGGAGAAAGCCCGCATCCAGGAGCGGATGGAAGAAATTAGCGCACAGTGCGACGAGGAGCTTGCTGTTGCGACTGAACCCGTAATAAAGGAAGCCCAGGCGCTGCAAAAAAAGATCGAAGCTCGTCAGGACAGGACTATCCGGGTTCCCCTCGTCTTCAAGCCTACTGGCACCATCATCGCCGAAAAAGGCGCTACGCTGGGACGGGAGCATCTGGCGTTGCTCAATCAAACCGTCCAAGATCATCTCAGCCAATTGGAGGCCCAGGTGCGGGCGCGGCAGGAGGAGATGATAGCCTCAGTGGAAGCGGAGCTCGAGCACTGGCATGAGGCGACAGCCGACGAAATCACCCGAATTAGAGAACAGTTGATCGTAGATGACGCGACGTTGCGTGCCAGGCTCAAGGCCGACCGAGAGGAACTGCTGGGATTGGCCGAACTCCAGTTCCTCAATGAGCCTCGCTTACGAGAGCTCAAGAGCAGATGGGGTCAGGTCTTCAAGGCTGGCATGGGTGCCGAAGCTTTATACGAAGTTCTGTGCAATCTGAACTTGGACAAGCTGGCCAAGGAACTGTGGCAAGAAGTCCGCCATGGCACGTCGAAACAGCGGCGCAAGAGGGCAACCAAGCGTTTGCGCGTCGTCGAGTCTCTGCGCAAGAGCGGCAATCGGCCCGAGTGGATGATCTTGACGGTCCTGCCGGTTATCCCACCCGACCTGCGCCCGATGGTGCAACTGGATGGCGGGCGCTTTGCCACCTCCGACCTGAACGATCTTTACCGCCGGGTCATCAACCGCAACAACCGCCTCAAGCGCTTATTGGAACTGGGTGCGCCCGACGTGATCGTGCGCAACGAGAAACGTATGCTCCAGGAAGCGGTGGATAGCCTGGTTGACAACAGCCAGCGCGGCAAGGCGCTCTCCCGTCGCGGTCGCCGTGAACTGAAATCGCTGAGCGACATGCTGAAGGGGAAGAAAGGCCGCTTCCGCCGCAATCTCCTGGGCAAGCGTGTGGACTACTCTGGACGCTCGGTCATCGTTATCGGTCCCAAACTAAAGCTGCACCAGTGCGGTCTGCCCAAAATGATGGCATTGGAACTTTATCGTCCCTTCGTCATCAGTAAACTGGTCGAATACAACTATGCCAGCAACGTCAAGGCTGCCAAGCGCATCATCGAGCGAGAGCGGCCCGAGGTGTGGGAAGTGTTAGAGGAGGTGATCAAAGATCGCCCGGTGCTGCTAAACCGCGCACCCACCCTGCACCGCCTGGGCATCCAGGCTTTCGAGCCGGTGCTGGTCGAGGGTAAGGCGATCCATATCCATCCTCTGGTTTGCGCTGCCTTTAACGCGGACTTCGACGGCGACCAGATGGCCATTCATGTGCCACTCTCGCAAAAGGCTGTCGAAGAATCCCGTGAATTGATGCTGGCCACCCACAACCTGCTCAAACCCGCCGACGGTAAGCCTGTCGTCGGCCCGACCAAGGATATGTGCCTGGGCGTGTATTACTTGACGATGGAGGACTCGACCCGCGCGGGTGATGAGCGCAAGCCGTTCGTTGACCTGGATGAGGTGGAGTTGGCTTATTCTCTGGGATACGTTGACCTGCATACCCCCGTCGTTGTGGCACAGGTGTATGACCACGCGCCTCCCCCATCTAAACCTGTGGAAACCACCGTGGGGCGTTGCATTTTCAATCGCGTTTTACCCGATGAACTGCGTTTCATCAACCGGGCGATGGAAAAAAGCTCGCTTCAGGAGCTCGTCGCGCTTTGCCACCGCCAGCTAGGCAGCGAGGCGACAACGGCACTGGTAGATCGCATCAAAGATATCGGATTCGAGTACGCCACCCGTTCTGGTGCCACCATTGCGATCTCCGACCTGATCATCCCGCCTGACAAGACGACCATCATTGAGGAGACGGAGAAGATCGTGTCCGAAGTGGATCGGCAGTATCGTCGTGGCTTGCTGACTGAGGAAGAACAGTATGCGCGCACCGTTGAACTGTGGTCACGGGCACGCGAGCAGGTCTCGGAAGCAGTATCAGAGGCACTTGCCCCAACCAGTTCGGTAGCCATTATGGCTGAATCGGGGGCGTCCAAGGGTGGGTTTGGCCCGTTTTCCCAGTTAGCTGGCATGCGCGGCCTGATGGCCGATCCTTCTGGACGTATCATATCACATCCTATTCGCAGCAATCTGCGCGAGGGCCTCTCGGCGCTGGAGTACTTCATCAGTACTCATGGCTCGCGCAAGGGACTTGCCGATACCGCTCTGCGCACCGCCGACGCGGGGTATCTGACGCGCCGCCTGGTGGATGTAGCGCAGGATATCGTCGTCAACGCTCACGACTGCGGCACCGCAGCCGGTATCTGGATCCGCACCACAGACGACGTGGGGGGACAAGATATCTCCGAGCGGCTAATCGGGCGCGTAGCCGCAGCGCCCGTGTTTCACCCCAAGACTGGCGAGGTGCTCGTCGAGCGCAACGAGGAGATTGATGAGGGTATCACAGCCGCCATCGAGAAGGCCGGGGTTGAGGCCGTGCTGGTGCGTTCCCCGATGACTTGCCAACTTCGCCAGGGCATTTGCACGCTGTGCTATGGGCGTGACCTGGGTCGGGGCAATATGGTGGCTATCGGGGTTGCGATCGGCATCGTGGCCGCGCAGTCCATCGGTGAGCCGGGCACCCAGTTGACGCTGCGGACGTTCCACACCGGTGGCGTGGCGGCGGGTGGTGATATCACCGTTGGTCTACCGCGTGTGGAGGAACTGTTCGAAGCTCGCAAGAAGCCTAAAGGTGAGGCACCCATCTCTGAAATCGGCGGTGTCGTGCACATCGTCAGGTCCAATGGTCGGCGAAGCGTCGTCGTCGTGGATAGCGAGATAGAGAAGTTCGAATACGAGATCAAGCGGGGCTGGAAGATCCTGGTCAAGGACGGTGACGAAATCAAAGCAGGTGTTCCAATCGCCTCCTGGCGCGATGAAAGGCAGATCACGGCGGAAAGGGGCGGTCGAGTGCACCGCGAGGACCGTCACATTACTATTGTGCATGAGCGGCGCGATGAACGAGAGTACGAGATTCTCGCGACCGGCCGGCTGCTGGTCGAAGAAGGGCAGCGTATAGAGCCTGGTGCACAATTGGTCGAGGGCGTCAAGAATCCCCACGACATCCTACGCGTCCTGGGGCGCGAGGCCACGGAGCAATACTTGCTTGCGGAGGTGCAGAGGGTTTACCGCTCGCAGGGCGTGAATATCAACGACAAGCACTTCGAGGTCATCTTCCGCAAAATGCTGAGCAAAGTACAGATCACCAGTTCGGGCGATACGGCCCTCCTGCCGGGCGAACTGGTAGACCGGCTGGCATTGGAGGACGTCAACCGTGAGACGGTCGAAGCAGGTGGACAACCCGCCAAGGGCCAGCCCATGTTGCTGGGTATCACCAAAGCAGCCCTGAACACCGACAGTTTCCTTTCCGCTTCGTCCTTCCAGCACACGATCAGGGTGCTGGCCGGTGCAGCGATTGAGGGTAAAGAAGATCCACTTCTGGGGCTAAAGGAAAACGTCATCATTGGTAAATTGGTACCTGCTGGCACCGGCTACCGGGGTGACAACCCCTTCTCGGATGGCCCCATTGAGAGTTTCGAGGGTATACCGCTGATCTCCCCTGAGACCGACCAGGTGGAAGATAAGGCTGGAGTGGAGGCAGAAGTCGCAGCCGAGGCTGCTGGGATACTGGGGCCTGTCACCAGGACGTAGCCTTTCAGAATCGGCGTCATATGCGCGGTGGTGCCGTCGGAGGCGCTGCCGCGTTGTCATTGTCGTTGAGGCCCACAGCGGCTGGCCTCTCCTGCCCCCGTCTGCTGCTAGTTTGGTCCCTATGATGACCCGTGGCACCGGAAAAGGAAGTGAAACCCCACTGTAACGAAGTTGTAACCCAAACGAGGTGAGAAACGGTGTAAAGTTAGTGGTGCGCCTCAATGGCCGGTTACTCGAAATCACGCCCGAGACAGATTTCGCTGTGGTTTGTTCATCATGCCATAATCACGAACATAAAGCGGGAAAATCAGGCCTACTTGATATCAGAGTCTGATCTTCGAATAATCGGCATCGTGGAATTGAGGTGGCCATGCGCAGCGTAGAGTGGCACAATAACAAAGTGCGAATGATTGACCAGCGGCTTCTCCCGGCCGAGTTCTGCGTGCTGGAACTGGAAGAACCGGAGGAGGTGGCCTGGGCAATCCAGGAGATGGCCGTGCGGGGGGCGCCGGCCATCGGTGCGGCAGCCGCTTTCGGGATGGCGCTGGCTGCCCGCTGCGGTCAGACCGGTGAGCAGAACGGCGTACTGCACGCACTGGAGAAGGCCGCCACTATCCTCCGTGCCGCTCGCCCCACGGCGGTCAACCTATCCTGGGCTGTGGAACGCATGCTACAACGTGCCAAGGCTGAGCCCGATCTCTCCACCATCCCCGACGTGTTGCTGGCCGAAGCTCAGGCGTTGGCTGACGAAGACATAGAGATCAACAAACGGTTGGGAGAACACGGCGCGGCGCTTGTTCGAGACGGCGATACGATCTTGCACCACTGCAACACGGGTGCACTGGCGACGGTGGATTACGGTACCGCGCTGGGAGTCATCCGCACCGCACACGAGCAGGGCAAGCGCGTCCACGTTCTAGTGGACGAGACCCGGCCTCGCCTGCAGGGAGCTCGGCTGACCGCCTGGGAACTGCAGCAACTGGGCATTCCCTTTACTCTCATCACCGACAGCGCCGCTGGTCACTTCCTGCGCACTGGCCAGGTGGCTCTGGTGCTGGTGGGGGCAGACCGGGTGGCAGCCAACGGGGATGTGGCCAACAAGGTTGGTACTTACCAACTGGCAGTGGTGGCAAAGGAGAACAGGGTGCCTTTCTATTCCTGCGTCCCTACCTCCACCTTTGACCTGTCCACGCCAACGGGGGACGACATCCCGATCGAGGAACGGCCAGCCGAAGAGATTACCGGGATCATCTATCAGGGTCGGCCCATCGCACCAGAGGGAGTGCACGCGGCGAATCCGGCTTTCGACGTGACGCCGCATCGCTATATCACCGGCATCGTGACCGAAAACGGCATCGCTTATCCTCCCTTCGAGGTGAGCATGAGGCAAGTAATGGATAGCCGCTGAACGATGGAAGAGCATCGAGGAATGGCCTCAACGTGCCTGTTTTGCGGTGGCGTTCGAAGATGGCTTGGGCTTCTGGTGTGCGGGCCACGAAGTACCCGATCTTCACGAAGCTGGTAACCCTATTTCCCCCTATTCCTCGTCCCCAGCGTGATGCGCTCGCCGTTCTTTGCTCTATCTGTTGCTGTCTTGCCCCGGAACCTTTTCTCCCACTCCAGCGTCTTTTGAACAGTGGACTGTTCGCAGTCTCGCTACCACAGCCACAAGTCTGTGATATACTCAGTACTTGAGAGCCTTTCGCAATTCAAACTGCCAGACTGCGGAAGTCTCGAAGGTGCTC
>JBHIET010000024.1:0-43985 GCA_046760785.1 Anaerolineae bacterium
CGGAGCACCTTCGAGACTTCCGCAGTCTGGCAGTTTGAATTGCGAAAGGCTCTCGCGTATGTTAATCCGCACAGATTCCCTGTTGCATTCTACCATTTTGTCACGTTTTCGACAAGCGTGATACACTCGCACAGGGGGGACAAAGACAGGGTGAGGGGGAGATATGTCACGGTGGAAGCGCGATGAACGCCACTTGACTATCAGGCGATGTTGAAGTATCCTTAACAGCGGCCAGCAGCTAGTGGTTACCTACTAACGGCTATCAGTTAAGAAATCAGGAGGTTGCCTGTGTACAAAATCCTGCACAAGGAAACGCTCAGTGAGGTCAACAAGTTGATGGTCATCGCCGCACCGGAGGTGGCACGCAAAGCGCAGGCGGGCCAGTTCGTCATCGTGCGCGTTGACGAGCGCGGCGAGCGCATCCCGCTCACCATCGCCGACTACGACCGCAAAGCCGGGACGGTGACAATCATCTTCCAGGAGGTCGGCAAGACGACGATGCACCTGGGGACGCTTGAGCCAGGTGATGAGTTAGCCACCCTCACCGGGCCGCTGGGGCACGCGACTGAGATTGAGAACTATGGAACTGTCGTCTGTGTTGGGGGTGGGGTTGGTATTGCTCCCATCTATCCTATCGCACGGGCGCTCAAAGAGGCCGGTAACACCGTCATCTCGATCATTGGCGCACGCACCAAAGATTTACTTTTCTGGGAGGACAAGATGCGCACAGCCAGCAGTGAGTTGATCGTCTGTACCGACGACGGTTCCTACGCCCGCAAGGCGCTGGTCACCGAACCGCTCAAGGAATTGCTGGAACAGCGCGATGGGGAGATCGCCCGCGTGTGGGCTATCGGGCCGGCCATTATGATGAAGTTCGTCTCTTTGACCACCGAGCCCTTCAAGGTGCCCACCATCGTCAGCCTGAACACGATCATGATTGACGGGACAGGTATGTGTGGTGGATGCCGGGTTCAGTTGACCGATGGCGCCAAGTTCGTGTGCGCGGATGGGCCGGAGTTCGACGCTCACCAGGTAGATTGGGATTTGCTGATGGCACGGCAGCGGTTCTATCTGGAAGAGGAGAAGCAGGCGGTTGAACACTGGAAGCACGAGCACTGCCAGGGAGGTGCTTAAATGGCCGAACTGACACAACGCGAACGTATGCAGATCTCTCGGCAGGAGATGCCTGCGCAGGAGCCCAAGGTCCGGAGAAAGAACTTCGATGAGGTCGCCCTGGGATTCACAGAGGAACTGGCCCGCCAGGAGGCGGAGCGATGTCTGCAGTGCGCTCGCCCCCACTGTGTCGAGGGCTGCCCGGTCGGCGTCCTCATCCCGCAGTTCATCCTGGCTCTGCGGGAGGGAGATATGGAGGGCGCGGTACGGGCGATGAAGGAGAAGAACAATCTGCCCGCTATCTGCGGCCGGGTCTGCCCGCAGGAGACGCAGTGCGAGGCCCAGTGCGTGCTGGGCAAGAAGGGGGAGCCGGTCGCCATCGGGCGGCTGGAGCGGTTCGTGGGCGATTACGAGCTGGCCTATCGAACCTGCCCCTTGGAAAAGGCCCCCGACACCGGCAAGAAAGTGGCCGTCGTTGGCTCAGGCCCGGCCGGGCTGACCTGCGCGGTAGACGTGGGACGGGAGGGACACGAGGTCACCATCTTCGAGTCGCTCCACGCTCCCGGTGGCGTGCTGGTCTATGGCATCCCGGAGTTCCGTCTGCCCAAGAGCGTGGTGCACGCTGAGATTGATTACGCCGCCGAGTGCCTGGGCATCAAAATGCATCCAGACGCGGTAATCGGGCGCTTGTACACGATTGATGAACTGCTCGATGAGAATGGGCAGGGCTTCGACGCCGTCTTCCTGGGGACGGGCGCAGGGCTGCCGAGGTTCATGCGCATCCCGGGCATCAATTACAACGGCGTCGTTTCGGCCAACGAGTTCCTCACCCGGGTCAATCTGATGAAGGGCTATCTCTTCCCGGAGTACGACACGCCGGTCAAAGTCGGCAAGCGCGTGGCCGTGATCGGCGCGGGGAACGTGGCGATGGATGCGGCCCGCTGGAGCCTGCGTTTGCAGATGATGCGTGCGCAAGATGGCGAGGATCCTGGAGAGGCTCACATCGTCTACCGACGCTCGCCAGCCGAGGTGCCGGCCCGGGCCGAGGAGTTCCACCACGCGGAGGAAGAGGGGATCATCTTCGACTTCCTGACCAACCCGGTGGAGATCTACGGGGACGAGAACGACAACGTGTGCGGCATGCGCTGCATCCGCATGGAACTGGGTGAGCCCGACGAAAGCGGGCGGCGACGTCCCATCCCCATCGAGGGCTCCGAGTTCGATATGGACGTGGATATGGTGGTGATGGCGCTGGGCACGAGTCCCAATCCCCTCGTCTTCAGCGAGGCTGGCGAGCTGGAGCGGACGAAGTGGGGCACGGTCATCGCCGACCAGGGGACCGGGCGCACGACGAAGCCTCGGGTGTGGGCCGGCGGAGACGTGGTCACCGGCGCGGCGACGGTCATCAGCGCGATGGGAGCCGGCAAGCGGGCCGCTGCCGACATTAACCATTTCCTGCAGGGGGAGATCAATCCCTGGAGGGAGACACCTAGGGATACTCCCGAAACGGGGGCTCGGAGCGATTCGAGGCGAATATGACATTATTCAGGTAAAAACGGCACTCCGCGTTGACGGAGCGCCGATGACGAACGTATCCTGAGGTATGCTTACACGTGCACTGCCACTACCTCGAACGCTGGCGTAGGTTGTGGATGTCCCTTGATTTCCACTGTTCCCACCGGCCGCGCCTCGACGTACTTCTGCACCAGCCTGTAGACCTGCTGGCAGATCAGGATCTGTCCTCCACGGGCGTGCTCCTGTAGCCTGCGGCACACGTTCACCGCGTCGCCGATGACTGTATAACTCATCAGTTGCGGCGCACCAATGTTGCCCACCAACACCTCACCTGTGCTAACTCCCACCCCAAACTGGAGTTGATAGGCCGAAGGGAGTTGGGGGTGGGACTCTTTGACTGCCTGACACATCCGCCACGCTGCCCGCACTGCCCGCAGCGCGTGATCCGGCTGCGGGAGAGGGGCATTGAAATAGGCCATCACTGCGTCGCCCAGGAACTTATCCAGCGTGCCTCTCTCGGCCAGGATAGCTTCGACCACCACCGCGATGTGGTGGTTGAGAACGTTCACCAGCACCTCCGGCGTGACGCGAGCACCGAAGCTGCTGAAACCACGGATGTCGGCGAAGAGGATGGTCACTTTCTGACGCACACCCCCCAGGGTGACGCCGTCGGGCCGGGCGATGAGCTTTTCCACCACGCTAGGGGCAACGTAGCGCTCAAGCACCCCCCGTATCTGCTGCTTCTCGCGCTCTTTGGCCTCTTCGACTTGCTGCAACAGGCGAGCGTTCTCAATCGCGATAGCGGCATAGTTGCCCAATGCTATGAGCAACCGCTTGTCGTGCTCGGTGAAGAAACGAGCTGTGACCTTGTTGCTCACCCCCAAGGCACCAATGGATTTCTCGCCAATTTTCAGTGGTGCGTAGAGCATCGCGCCGGTTCTAATGGCATCACCTTTGCGCACAGCGTCGGATGCTACTTGATCTTCCGTGCGCCGCGACACCTGTCGCTCCTGTCCCTTGACACGTCGTTTGCGCACGTACTCCCGGAGTGTACCCACATCCTCGTCCTCCAGAAGAATAGCACCCTCCTCAGAATCGGTGATGTAGAGCGCGGCGTCTACCACCCGCTCCAACAGCTTATCTCGTTCCATCAGTGCTGTGACTGCTCTCCCAATTTGAGAGAGCGTATGGAGTTCACGCAATCTCTGCTCCAGTTGCTGCTTGGACTGCATCAGTCGGACAGTCAGTGCTTCCTTCTCGCGTTGAAGTCGCACTTCCTTCAGCGCTCGTTCGATGGTCATCAACATCTCGTCGGCCGTAAAGGGCTTGATAACGTAGTCGCGCACGCCCTTGCGGAACACCTCGACGGCGATGGCCTCGGATCCGTGGGAAGTCATCAGGATTACCGGGACCTCGCAGCACCGAGCACGCAGGCCATCGAGCACCTCGAAGCCGTTCATCCTGGGCATCTCCAGGTCAAGCAGCATGAGGTCAATGCCGCCTTGGAGAGCCTTGCGCATCCCCTCGGCGCCGTTCATGGCCTCCACGGCCTCGAAGCCATTCGGTTCCAAGACATATCGGACGACAAACTCGCGCATCTCGCGGCTGTCGTCCACGACGAGTACCCGGATGTTGGACAAGGCTATTCTCTACTGTTCACTAATCTCGTAACTGTACGACGCCATCTCCGTCGTCACGGGCGCCAGGCCGGAGATGGTGACCACGGCCCGGTCTGTGCGGCTACTCAGCGGGATGATCCACTCACCAGCCTGATCTTCGTCCAGTGCCAGTCGCTGCACTGTCGCTGGTTCTCCTGGGGGGCCGAAGAGGATCAATTGCACCAGCCAGCGTTGCGGCAACACGTTGGCGTGACGCATGAAGCCAGCCGGCTCCCACCCATTCGACCCTTCGACGGGCTCAGGGCTCAGGGCGGGCCCGCCTTCCCCCTCTTCGAAATCGCTGAAGTAGCCGATTTCGGGAATGGCGACGTCATCCAGAATAAAGCCGGGGCGGTTGACCGCGTCGTCGGTGATGTACTCTAAGCGGATCAAGACCTCCTGCCCGGCGTACGCGGAGAGGTCCACCTGCTCCTGGATCCACTGCGGCGTTTCCCCACCGCCGCTCCTGCCGGTATAGGCCCAGCCGAAGGAGTTGCCGTTGGGATTGGTGGGTGTGCCGGAGGGTGTGGTGAGAATCTCCCAGGTCTCTCCCCCGTCGGTGCTGACCTCCACGTAGGCGTAATCCCAGTCCTCCTCAATGTCGTACCAGGCCCAGAACTCCAGCGTGGCCTCGCTCACGTCGGAGAGATCGAAGGCCCGCGTGAGTGTCATATCCGAGTCGTCGCCCCGGTTGGACCACCAGACGTAGCGTCCGCTGTGGGCTGTCGTATCCACCAGGCCGATCCGGGTGGAGCCGGTGAAGCGCAAGACCAGGGGTCGCTGGCCGTGCAGTTCGATGTAGTCAGTACCATACTGGTGCACGGTGCTGTTTTCGGAGACGGGATAGTCTCCCCGGTGGTAGGTGGCCTCGATGTTGAAGGAGGGCGGGTCAATCTCCTTGTAGCCGTAGCGCCCATCGCCGATGGTGGGATCGTCCAACAGGTTGGCGACGATCCAGTCGGCGAAGAAGTCCTCGTGGGTCATATCGGTCCCCAGGTCAGCCAGGGCTGCGTCCACAGAGGCCAGGCTGTTTTCTTCGTGGGCAACCAGTGCCTGGGTGGCCTCCGGGCCAAAACGGTCGAGGAAGTAGGAGGTGAAGAGGTAGCCAGCGCCATAGTTGGCCCCTGCTTCACCGGGCCCCTCGGGCCAGGAGTTGAGTTGCGTATCCGGTTCCATGGAAAATGCCCAATCGGAGCCGCCGGTGTCGAATCCATTCAGGTACATCGCCAGCTCGGAGGCCCCCTCGTTCAGCCAGGTTTCCTCGTTGCGATCGTTGTACCAGTGGATCATATGTTGAAATTCGTGGGCCAGCACGCCGTTGTAGAAGTCGTTATTGACGATCACGTTCTCGATGTTAATGTAGAACATCTCCATCTCGTTGGAATCATCGCGCACGGCGGAAACGAACTCGTCAGCGCTGGAATAGTAACCAGCGATGGTGTCCCCCAGATTGCGGGCGTGGAGGATGGAGAGATGAGGATCGTTGTCTACCCCGGGGCTCCACTCGGAGCCGAAGAAGCTCCGATCAGTGAGGTAGGTGTGCTCCTCGAACAGGTCGGCGGCGGCCTCAAGATCGTCCTGGTCGAAGCGCACGCCCTCCTCGACCCACATGTACACGTGCTCGGTCTTGTACTGCAGAGTAGCGTAGATGTCGAACTGCTCGTCGGTGTCTACATTGGAGGCGTGGAAGAGGCGGCGGGTGCCCACGGGGTAGTCGGGAGAGCCCTCTGAGTTGACGGTGCGCGGAGTGTCGGGAGGCAGACCCCGCAGCCGGATCGCCAGTGCGTGCAGGTCACGCATCGGCACGCTGGTCGTCTTCAGCAGTTCCTCCGTTTCAGCTCCAGCATCCCCCGCAGGCTCGCGAGTGATGACAGGGGTGGGCTCGGGAGTTGGAGTGTCGTAGGCCGGTGGCGGAGGCGTCTCAAAGACCAGCGTGGGTTGGAATAATCTCTCCCAATCGAAGCCGCCCCCGCAGCAGCAGCAACTTGCCGCCGCAAGCAAGGTGGCCACGGCAACCAGAGTAACAAATGTCCGATTCATCGTTCCTCGCTATAACTAACAGTCCCAGACCCCAGGGGTCTGCGTAGCGCTTGGGATAACTCCTGCACAGCCTGCGCCAGTGGTGAGGTAGGGCTATGGAGGGCCAGGGGTGCTCCCTGTGCCAGTGCCCGCGCCTGATCTGGATCAAAGGGGACGGTTGTCACCAGTGGACGTCTGAGGGCACGCTCGATTGCTCCGGTCGGCAACTGGAGCCCAGGCGTGACCTGGTTGAGGATGATTTGGAATCTATCCGACCATTGCTTGAGGGCACGCAATGTGCCAACAGCCGTCTGGATCGAGGGAGGCTCGGCGGTGACCACCAATCCTACGACTGTGGCTGCCTCCAGGGCCACCATCGTCACCTCACTCAGTACCGGCGGCGCATCCACGACGGTGACGGCGAACCGCTGCTGCAGGATCTTGAGGATCGTCTGTACCACTGCTCGCGACAAACCCTGTTGCCCCACGACAGGAAAAAGCGGTGATGCCAGCACCTGCAGCCCAGAAGCGTGTTGCATGAGATGGGCTTCGACGGCCTCGGCGTCGGGAGCACCAGCCTGGGTGAGGCCCGCCCAGTTGGGCTCGGGGCGCAACCCCAGTTGCAGTGCCACGTGCCCTGATGAGGGACAGAGGTCCACCAAACAGACTGCTCCCTCGCTGGCCTGAGCCAGCGTCGCTGCCAGGTTGACCGCCAGTGTGGTGACGCCGACGCCGCCGCGCAGACTCAGCAGCACGACCACCCCCGCAAGCACAAGAGCTTCTTCTGCCACCCGCTCTGCCAGCAGGTCGTTGACCCGCTCCAGCAACTCGTCCATTGGCGCCGGTTTGACCATATAGTCATCGGCACCGGCATCCAGCGCGGCCTGGTGATCCACGGCCTGGCCCCGCGCCGTGAGGATGATGATCGGGATGGAGGCCGTAGGGGGATTAGCGCGCAGTCGGCGGCAGATTTCGTAGCCGCTGACGTCAGGCATCATCACGTCAATAATCGCCAGATCAGGCGGGTCGGCCAGGGCTTTGGCCAACCCCTCCACACCATCAGCACTGAGCACGGTCCGGTGCCCTCCCCGTCCCTCCAGCACCAGGCTCATGGTATCCAGAAGTTCGGCGTTATCGTCAATAACCAGTATCTTTGCCATCGTCGGTCAATCTCCCTTCTCCTCCACCGAGAAGGCCCCGATGTGATCCTTGTTAACCAGAATTGCTCCGCCGGTGAACGTGACGTCTGGACGGACCGAGGACTTCATTTGGCCATCGAGAATAGTGACGAAATCATCTGTGCCGCTGGTAAGCACGGTGCGCAAGTCCAATCTGCCCGAGAGGCGCAGGTGGCCTTCGATCTCGAAAGACGGGACGGTGATGAAGACTTTACGCAGATAGCTGCCGAAATAGCTACCGTAGGTGTGTTCTCGCGGCAATCCATCCTCCTGGCGGGAGACGACGACGGCAGTGATGTTGTCCTTACGGAGGATCGAAATGACATGGTGGGTAGCGATCTCTGCGGGATGCTCGATGTTTGAGATGTAGACCTCCTCAAGCCGAAGGAAGGACGTGGTGTGGTCATTGAGTTGGTCCGCCAGTTTCTTCTGGCGCACATCTGTGCGGCCGGATATGCGGTGACGATGAGTGAAGAAGTCCGCTACCAGCCAGCCAGTGCTCAATCTTTCCTGCATCGCCAAGCTCCTTTCAGGCGGTCGGCACCGGCCTCTTACGGCGGTGCCTTTCCCACAATCTGCACTCCTCCGTCACCGCCGAAGTGGTTCACCCTGGCCTATCACCCCAACCCCAGGCGCGCCAGCGCCTCGGAGGTCGGACAGCCGTTGGTGTCCCAGCCGCGCACCTGGTAGTAGGCCTCCAACATCGGCTCCAGGTCTTCGATCGGCGTCGCCTTGGAATGCCCTCCCGGCAACCGTTCTCGAACCAGGCGCAGCGGCAGGGCGTCGTCAGCGCGGGTGAATCCCTCTCGCACATTGAACAGGCGCTCAAGGTTCCATACCCGCTCTCCAGCCGCCAGCATCTCCTCTGTGGTGCGCTCGATGCCGGTGACCGTTGCCAGCAGGCGCGCGTAATGATCCGGGTTGAGGGCAAAGGCGGTGAAAATGCACACTCCCATTGAATCTATCACAGCGCTCAGGTCCTGATAAAGCTTTACCAACGCCGCCTTCCCGGCCATCGAGAACCTGCTCACCGTGCCGGGGGCACCCATCGCCTCCGGGCCGATCATGTAGGCCCGCAGGTGGCAGCCACCCCGGCTGGATGTTGCAAACGCCAGCGCCATGGCGCGAAAGGCGCGGGGATCGTAGGCCGGCAGTTCCAGTCCCTTGACGCTCATAGAGAGCTCGGGGTGGTCAAAGCGGGCCGCCAGTCGGGACGACCCCTCGGCGAGGAGCGCCCCAAAGCCCTCCTTGCGGCCGATGAGTTCGGTACAGCGCACGACTGCCTGTCCGTTGCCAAAGGTCAGGTCAGTGCCCAGGTCGGCCCGGATCTGTGCCCGGGTGGCCTCGTCGAAGCAGCCTCGCTCCCACAGCTCCATCGCGCAGGCGATGGTGCTGCCCGCGCTGATCGTATCCAGGCCCAGCTCGTTGCAGTTGTAGTTTGCCTCGGCAACGGCCTCCAGATCGTGGAGGCCGCACATCGGCCCCAAGGCCCAGACGGTCTCATACTCCGGTCCTTCTCCGCTCCGACGCGGGGTGCGGGTCGCCCGTCCACAGGCGACGATGCAGTTCGCGCAGGCCACGCTGTGCTCGAAGATAGTTTCTTTGAGCGTCTCCCCGGAGACGGAGGCGGCATCGGGGAAATACCCCTCCTGGAAGTTACAGGTGGGCAGCCCACCTAGCTCGTTGATGGGGTTCACCAGGACAGCAGTGCCGAACTCCCTGAGGGCGTTCTTCGTGATGGGGGCCTCCCCCACGGCGGTGCGGGCTTCCTGGCGGGCCGCGTCGAATGCCTTTTGATCGGCGATAGGAGCACGCTGAGCGCCGTGGACGACGACCGCTTTGAGCTGCTTGGCTCCCATCACGGCGCCGGCCCCGCCCCGGCCGGCCGCACGATCGCGGTCGTTCATCACACTGGCGAAGAGCACCCCCCGCTCGCCAGCCGGGCCGATGCAGGCCACCCCTGCTCGAGGGTGCGTCTCGGCTTGCAGTCGCTCCGCCGTCATGTGCGTGTCCTTGCCCCAGAGATGAGCCGCATCCCGAAACTCCACTTTCTCCTCGTCTATCCAAAGGTAGCAAGGAACCTGAGCCGCCCCTTCAATCACCACCGCGTCGAACCCGGTCTGCTTCAAATCCACTGCAAATCGGCCACCGGAGTTCGAGCTGAGCACAGTGCCGGTAAGGGGGGAACGGGTGACCACCTCGTAGCGACCGGAGAGCGGAGCAGCGGTACCGTTCAGGGGACCTGTGGCGAGGATGATGGGGTTGTCTGGCGCAAGAGGGTCGGTCCCCGGAGCCAGCATGTCGTAGAGGATGCGCGTGCCCAGCCCTCGCCCGCCGATGTAGTCGGCAGCCAGTTGTGGGTCGAGTGGCTCGACGTGCGCTCGTTGTTCCGCCAGGTTTACCCGAAGGACCTGGCCAAAGTACCCCCCCTTCATCAGAAGTCCTTGTCCTTTCGATATTCAAAGTGCGGGCAGTGACGGCATCGCTGCATGTAGACCTCCCGCACCTCCCGCCGCTGCTTCTCTGTGTGGTTGGACGGGCAGACGGTGCAAGGAACGACCCCCGCCTCAGCCCAGGCGCGAGGGACCTGCCGGAGCCAGCCGAGGGTGGAGATAATGTTGATGGGACCGGAAGTACCGATGCGGAACCGATCGGGAGTACGTAGCTTTGGATCCAGGGCCCCGGCGTAGATCAGCCGCGCCACTCCCATCGCGTCCCGGATGCCACCCGCTGCCTTGACCCCCGTTTCAGGCCCCACTGCCTCCCGCATCAGACGAATGTGATCGGGAGTCGCACCGAAGGCATCCATCCCGGTGGAGTTCTTCACAAAGTGAGCCCCTGCCTCTTTGGCGACCCGGCAAGCGGTGACGATTTCCTCATCCAACAGTTCCGAGGAGCGGATGATGGTCTTGACGTGTTCCCCGTCAGCCGCCTCCACCACGGCGGCGATCTCCCTGCGCGTATAGTCGGGGTCCCGCTTGAGACGCCCCACGTTGATGACCATATCCAGTTCCACCCAACCGGCCCCTTCCCCTCGCATCACCCGGCTCTGCGCCACCACCTGGCCCGCCTGGTGAGCCTTCATCTCAATGGTGGACTTACCCAGAGGAAAGTCAATGACGTAGCACTCCTTGACAGAGGTGCCCTGCAAAAGCCCCGGTAGTAAGTCCACCTCCACGGGGTTCACACAGATGGAAGCGCAGCCGTAACGAGTGGCCCAGGCAACCATCTTGTGGATTTTAGGCTCCTGGGTGTCGGCCTTCAGGTCGGTGACGTCAATCAGCGACGCCAGGCGCTGCGGGGTAAGCCATTCAATGATCTCGACCAGAGCTTCGGGCGAGAACTCCACCAGCGGTGTGCGAAAGGCTTCCCCCGCCACGTCTACACCACCCTCCCTTGCATACCATAGGACCGGGTGTCCATCTACTCCTCCGTCTCTGGGAAGATATGGTGCGCCATCAAGCCCCACTCCTCCGGCGGCCAATAGCAGAGCCACGCCTTACCCACAATGTTTTCCCGCTGGAGCGTTCCCCAGTTGCGTGAGTCGTCGGAGTTACCGCGATTGTCTCCCAGAACGAAGTACTCCTCGCCTCCCAAGCTCCACGCGCCGGAGTAGGATGCGTGGTTAGTGATGTAATATTCCTCAAGGAGGGTGCCATCCACCCAGACCTCTCCATCCCGAATCTCTACCTGTTCCCCAGGCAACCCCACGACGCGCTTGATGTAGTCTTCGGCAGGATCACGGGGTGGGTGGAAGACGATGATGTCTCCCCGTTCCGGCAGATGAATCCAGTAGCTTAATTTACTGATTACAAGATACTGTCCGTCGTGCAGGGTCGGCTCCATGCTCGAACCGCGTACCTGAAAGCGCCCCGTAGTCGCGTTAAGGACCAGGAACAGGATGACCGTCAGTAAGATGGTCTCCAGAACTTCGCGCAGCAATGAGCGACCACCGAAGGCGCGGGCGAGGGAGACCCCTTCACCACCCGAAGGGCGAGTGGGCGCAGGTTGCACTTCATCAAGCTGTAATTCCTCCAACATTCTCCTTCCGCTTCCGGGTGTGTGTTGGCATTATAGTACAGGTGCGAAGGAGAGGCAAACCGGCGCATTGATGGGATTTCGAAGCAGAACGCCCTGCCGGGAACCCCCACATACGCCAGTCTCATTTTGTACTCCCAGCGCCGTCTGTTTACGGCGGCGCAAGCGATAGAATCACCAACGAATTTACGCACCGTTGTAACAACGCTCCCAGGAGCCATGTACCACATTCGACGTTTCACGCCTATGGCAACACCTCCACCACGTTCGCCAGCGCGTTGGCGTCAGGGCACTCCACGAAAGCCACGTGTCGTGCTACGCGGAAGACGCACACTGCTCCTGAGCTGGTCTCCCACCACTGCCCCCCCAGACCCCTCGGTGGCTCCAGTGGCCACGCGGGCAGATACCGTTGGGGAACCAACGCGACCAGCGCGCTCTCGAACTCCTCCGCCTCAGCGGTGCTGTCCCAGATCGTGCGCCAGACGCGCACCCGGCCCCCGTCCTCCTGCTCCCAGACGACGAAGGTGTCGCCCCCCCAGCCGTCGGCAGCCTGCCAGGCCGTATCCTGCGGCAGCACCTCGTCGAGATACAGCCCGGTGACGAACTCGCCCAACGTGTCCTGAAGGACCAGCGTCCAGTCTTCACCAAGAACATCGCTCAGATTGGGCACGACGACGCGAGCGGGCTCATCCCGCCCCTCTATGTAGCGCTCCGGGTGGAGTACCTGCTCCGTCGAGCGGGGTGGAGCGGTGTAGGCGCGGTTGATCGCCTCCCATCCGCCGCTTTGGAAAAGCGCCTCGGCGAACTGCCGGCCTTCCCAGTACGGAAAACGCTGCAAGCGCACCCATGCCTCGCTGTGGTCCAGTTCCTCTCCGTAGTCAGGCTGCTCCGCCTGCAAGACAAGCTCGGTCAGATGTTCCCAGTCGGCTGCCGCCACGTCTTCGTAGCCGTAGAATGCCGTCAGAAGCGTCGCGTCCCCCTCCACCAGTGCCTCAACGGCGAGCGTGCTGTCTGTGGTCGTGGCACGGGCACCCATTGCCTCCAGATCGAAGTGCTGATCCTGCAAGGCGTGGGCGTGCGCGTGTGCCAATACTGCCTGGTCGTCGGCGCTGTTTGCTCGCTGGCCGGTGGCGATGTACAGTTGCTCCTGTTCGGGCACGTAGATGCCTGCCACCTGATGAGCGTGGATGGAGATTGGCACCTCGGGCAGCAGCCCCAGTGCGGTGTAGGGCAGCAGTCGGGCCTCTGGATCACGTTCGGCGTGAAGCTGGCGCAGAAGCCTGGTCATCTCGCGCTCCTCGAGAAAACTGAGTGGCACCTCGGCGCGCGGAGAGAGGCCGCGCAGCGTCTCCACCTCATGGGCGATCTGGTCGAAAAGACGGGCTGCCTGCACCTGGGACCAGATACCCTCCTGGAGCGTCGAGGGGAAAAGTGATGGTGGGGTTGTAGGGGACAACGATGCCAGAGGTGGGGATGTGGCAGGCAATGGACTCTGCAGACCCTTGAGCGAGGTGACGATGAAGCCGGTCAGCATGGCGAAGACGACGATCACTGCTACGACCATCAGGAGGATTGTGGTACGCTGTCGGGATGTGAAGCCAGGCCCATTCACGCCAACGCCTCGCGTTGCTGCCGGATGAGGTGGGCGATCCCCTGTGTCGCCAGGTCCAGCATACGATTCAGAACCTCTCGTGAGAAAGGTGCACCTTCGGCCGTCCCTTGCACCTCGACCAGATGGCCGTCGTGCGTCATCACGACGTTGAGGTCCACCTCGGCGTCCCGATCCTCCGCATAGCACAGATCGAGCCGCACCTCACCACCTACCAGGCCAACGCTGATTGCCGCCACCGGTGGCTTCAATACCTCCGGCGGCACCATCCCCTTTTCGACCAGGCGACGCAGCGCCAGAGCCACAGCCACGTAGCCGCCGGTGATGGCAGCGGTGCGTGTGCCACCGTCGGCCTGAAGCACATCGCAGTCCACCACCAGCGTGCGCTCGCCCAGCAGATCGAGGCTCACGGCGGCGCGTAGCGAGCGCCCGATGAGGCGGCGGATCTCCTGCGTTCGCCCGCGCACCCCCCGGGTCTCGCGGGGCGTGCGGGTGTGGGTGGAGCGCGGGAGCAGCGCATACTCGGCCGTCAGCCAACCCGCCCCGCTTCGTTCGGCTGAGCGTTCACGACGAAGCCCGGCCATCCAGGCTGGCACCTCCTCCTCGACGCTGACGTTGCACAACACCCGCGTGCGGCCCACTTCGATGAGCACAGAACCCTCAGCGTACTCGACGTAATTCAGCGTAAACCTGACCCGGCGGAGCTCATCCGCCTGGCGACCATCAGGCCGTTTCAGATAATCGTCCATTTCCCTGTCCGTGGTCCCCCCTCTGCCGCCGACCTGCCAGCCAGACCCCCACCGCCCCCAACGGCAACGCCACTGCTGCAGCGGGGCAGATTCCGCCTCCTGACCCTTGCTCTTCACCAACTTCCTCACCTGGCTCCTCAACGGGAGCAGTAGGCCCCCTCGTTGGCGTTGTCACGGGAATGGATGGCGGCGGTGCCGCGCCGGGAGAGAGATGCAAGTCGTCCACCCAGAGAGTGCCTTCACCCCTGGTCTCGCCCGCGCCCAGGCTGAACCCGTAACCTGTCACCCGCGTCGGGTCCACCTCGGCCAATCCCCCCTCGTCGGCCCACTCCGCCCGCGTGAAGTTGGCCCACGAGAAGCCGACCTGTCTCCAGCCCCAGACATCGTCCGGTATGATCTCGACGTCCACCTCAAAAGGCGTCGGCTCGTCGGCATCGCCTGCGAATACCACAAGCGTGACCCACTGAGCCGTCCCCTCCCCGCGAAGAAACAGCGAGACCCCCGTGCCCTCGCTCCAATCCTGGGGCGACTCGAAAGAGCGCCCGCAGTCCACCCACCCGTCGGGCACGATGTCGTAGCCGATGCGCAGGGAGGCCGTCCCATCGTGAGCCATCCCGCTGTCCGGCCCGCATTCGATGGTGGAGCCTACCCCATCGGCGTCGGTCTCCCAGTAGCCAGCGCCGGACTCGAAATCGTCAATCACACTTCCTGTGGATGGTGGTGCGATGGGAGGCGGTGGCTGAGTAGCCTGTTCGGCGGGTGTGGGGCGCGACTCTCCGCCCTCATAGCTCCTGATGGCCTGGTCAATGAACGCCACGAAGAGGGGGCCGATGGTGCGGTTGGCCAGCTCGTTGGGGTGAGCGTCGTAGTCGTCGTAACGATATTCGGGTCGTAGAAAGTTGTCGTCACCGGCCAGGTGGCCGAAAAAGTCGAAGGTGAAGAGGTTAGGATGGCCGGCCAGAAACTCGTCGGAGGCCAGCCAATCGGCCAGAGCGCGCGCCCGCACCGCCTCGCCGGGGTCACTGCTGCCGGGCACCTGCGGCGGCTGGGTGACGACGATGAATATCTTGTCCGGGTACTGGCCCATGCGGTCGCGGATGGAGAGATAGTGGGACTTGTACTCGGCCAACTGTTCGTCGTCCCCGATGTTGCTGACCGGGAAGCAGGACTTGAAGGCGATGACGTCGTATTGCATCAGGTAGCTGAAGGTGTTATCGGGCGGGTCATGCAGCGGCTGGACGAAGATCTCGGCGAGACCATCGGGGTCGGTGTTGTCGTCCGGCACGTCGAAATCGGTGCCGGTGTACGAGCCGTCGGCCAGCCGCAGCCCGTCGCCGTTGTAGCCGTGGTCGTAGAACTCGTACCCCAGCGCCGTGAGCCCCTCCCGCACGCTGCCCTCGTTGATCAGGTTCTCACCGCAGGAGTGGTGTAGGAAGATAATGCGGGTAGGCCCGATGCTGGCGAAGTTTGCTCCCAGGAGGAACGGGAGCAGGCCAAGCAAGACACAGAGGGCAAGGAGCTTGCTCACGCTGCAACGCGGATAGTTCGAGTGTTTCATCTCACACCTCCCAGGTGTATGAAGCCAGCGCCGGGCGGCGCTGGTAACGGCAACCTCTCTCATTTTACACGGCTTGACCCGATACGGCAAGCAAAGCCTCCCGCGTCCTGGAGCCGCGGGAGGCTCACGTGGTCTGGCAACCTGGCTAGCAAAACTGTTTTCCAATGCTTTCAGCCCCCGTCCCGGGGGCAGGTCGGATGCGAAAACCGTGCGAACGAGTGGCTATCTCTTGCATGGGCCGCCCCCGAGACGAGGTCTCTGAGCGTTTTGTACCGAGAACCTGGCTACGGGTACTGGCGTAGCACGAGCGGCAGGTAGACCCCCCACCGGGCAAAGACCGCCAGCGCGTCGTCGTACTGGCTCGCCACATAGACCTGGCTGCCGTCGGGGCTGCCCGGAGAAACATGCCCTCGGAGACGAGGGCTGAGAGCCTTTGACCGAATGTGACATTGCCAAGCTACTCAGTCGCTCCCGCCCGATCGCCAGATCCGGCGGACGGATAGCTCAAAAACACCAGTTTATAGCCGGGAACTGTCGGAAATTGCAGCCCCTGGCTGGCCGACAAGACGCTGGCGGCGGCTTCTCAGTTCTTTAGCACCAGCGGCAGGTAGATACGATAATCCTCCACGGTGGTGACGACCGCAACCATGCCCACCGTGCCCGGCACGCCCTGGGCTGTGGCCCGGTAGTCATCGTTGGTGACGGTGGCGGTGACGGCAAAGGTGCGCACGACAGCGCCGCCGTTGGGCGGGAGGTCGCAAGTGGGCCAGGAGACCACGCCACTTGTTTGTTGATTTGAGGTGCCCGGCACTTCCCATCCTGCTTTGCCGGGTGAACACTGACCTCTGGACGCGCTTTCAGCGTGTGGGTACCCGGAGGCAAGTGCCGGGCACCTGAGCAGTCACCTCCTTTGTTTGCCGACGAAATATCTCTTGCTCAAAGCCCCGTCCTCGGGGCGACTTTTGCGGCTCTACTGCCCAGCGACGCCACCGGGGACGGGGGCTGGAAGCGTTTGGAAACTTTCCGAGAACTCTGTTGATGAGATAGATGTTTTACTCTTTTACTCTCCACACGTGCACCAGCGATCTTTCCTCGTCCGCCAGCGGCTCAAGCACGTAGAACAGGCCGCGCTCCCGGTCAAAGGCGGCCGCGCCGGTGTGGTTGAGTAGCACAAAGTCGGCGTTGTACAGCACCTCTTCGATCTCCAGCGCACCGTAGGGCTGCGGCTCCCCGGGCTCCATCGCCGCCGTGGCCACGGCGGCCAGATCGGCGGGGTCGTAAAGAACGATCTGGGCCGCGAACCGCTCCGACCACCAGCCCCGTTCGGGACACTCGGGTGGATAGGGCGGCTCCTCTGGCCAGACGGTGCCATCGGGGCAGCCGTACCAGGTCTCCCCCAGCCCCTTGGTGCCGACGAAAACGACGGCGGATTTATCACCGGCGGTGAGCCACGCCCCGCCCGACCAGTGGTCGGAATGGGCGTAACCCTCCATCGCCGGGCCGCCCTCCTCGTAGACGCTGCCGTAGAGGAGCAGCGGCACGGCTGGGAGCGTCGCACCCGGTGGGGGTGGGTTGCCCTCGTTCCACGGCCCGATGGCGAACAGGCTGGGGCCCAGCGACCCCTGCCCGCCGTCGCGGTAGCGGCCCGTCGCCAAGCGCATCCCCGGTGTGTAGGCCTCGGCCCACGCCGGCGGAATGGCGAAAATATAGTCGGTCGTGACGTAATTCCAGTACTCGCCGATGCGCCACGGGCCGGCGGGCTGCGGGTTGGAGAGGTCCAGGTCGGCCCAGCCGTGGGTGGGGCCGGTCGCTCCCTCGTCCAGGTGCTGCGCCCAGCAAAAGTAGAGTTTGCCGCTCTCCTGCTCCCCCTGCGGCGGCAGGTATTCCAGCCCGGCGCGGGGCTGCTCCAGCGGCCAGTCAATCGTGCCTCCCCGGATGTCCTGGAACGGCTGCAAGGTGGCGGCGGTGTTCAACTCCTCCGGGTTCTTGCCGGGGGAGATCACAGGGACAGGGATGCTGATCTCGGAGACGTATTGGTTCCAGTTGTGGCCTGTGCCAAAGAGGGAGCCGGGGAAGCCGTCGTCGGGGCCGGAGGGGTCGCCCTGGGGGTAGTAGGCCAGCGCCTCGCCGCTCCACTTCCAACCGATCTCGTCGGGCGCGTCGGTGGGCAAGCGGAACGCGCCCAGGTAGGTGAAATCGGTGGGCTGGATCAGGCCGCTTGCGGGGGACGGCGGGGCGGGGCTGGATTCCGCCGCCTCGGTTGTCGGCGGGGGGAGGGTGGGACTCGGCTCCGGCCCAGCGGGCGCGGCGGTGGGCTGCGCCGGGGCAGGCAGGTTGCAGCTCAAGGCACTTGCCAAAACCAGGCCGATGACGAAAAGCGAAAGTGCATACCGTTTGATCTTTTCCATCGGTTTCTCCTCGTGAGGACTCGGATTTGCAGGATTTACGGGTTTAGATAGTCCCCCGCTTGGGTGTTGGTGTTCTTCCGGCCGCCTTGCCGGGCGCTAACCCTTCGACTTTGTCCTTCGACAAGCCGGTGTGGTGAGCTTGTCGAACCATCAGGACATCGCTCAGGACAGGCCCGCCCGGCTGAAGGAGCGAAGCCCCCTTCGGGGGCTGGATTTCAGCCCGTAGGGCTTTGCTCTCTCAGTCCGGACGTTCACGTCCGGGCGGGGCCGAGCGACCAACACTCTACGGGGGGACCACCCGGGTTTACAGGACACTGGTAAATTACGATTTTCAGAACCACGACGTATCTGCGCCCTGAAAAAGAACCAGGTAAATTTGCCAGTCCAGAATGTTAAATTGGGTGCACACCACAGCGAATTTAGAAAAAAACGAATCGTAGCACAGTAATTTGACCTGGTTTGCGGATAAATTGGCTCTTGCAACCACTTGCCCACTTGCTACTCCACCCGCCACACGTGCACCACCGTCTCGCCATCCGGCCCGGCCTCCCGCTCGGCCACGTACAAAAGCCCTCGCTCCCGGTCGTAGGCCGCAGCGCCGAGCGTGGCGCACTCGCCGCCGATCATCTGGGCCGCCGGGCTGTAGATTTCGTAAGGCAGCACCTCCCACGGTTCTTTGGTTCCGGCGCGTACCGCTTTTATCTCTTCCGGGTCGTAGAACAAAATCTGGGGTTGGTATGGGTAAGCGTGGAAACCTTTGGAGGGGTCGCAGGGGTCCACGCCGCACTCGGCCTCCGTCCCGTAGCAACTGTCACCCAGCCCCTTGCGTCCGAATATCAGGACAGCGCTCCCGCCCGCGCTCTGCACCCAGGCCCCGCCGCCCCAACTATCTGCCGCCCGGTAGCCCGGGAAATGACATTCGGCCGGGTCGTTCCAGACGCAGTCGTAGATTTCGGGATAGTACACCAGCGCCAGCGCGTCCAGGTTCTGGCCAGACGCGGGCGGGCTGCCATCTTCCCAGGGGGCGAGCGCGTAGAGCGTCGGCCCTTGAGAGCCGCCGAACGCTCCGGCCTGCCGGTGCTTGCCGGCGATGAGCCATTTGCCCTCCAGGTTGGCGCTGGCAAAACTCTGCGGGGCCGGGAAGAGGTAATCGCTGGTTCTGCTGTTGTGGAACAGATCGTCGCTCGATGGACGCGCGCCGATGTGCCACACGCCCTGGGCGTTGCTCATGTCCAGGTCGCTCCAGCCCAGCGAGTCCTGGTCGTAACCGGCGACGTTGTACCAGTCGTTCAGGTTCCAGGCGATCTTGTCCACGTTGGGCAGGTAGGCCAGGCCGTCTACCTCGCGGTACTCGCAATCGTCGTTGTAAGTGCAATTGTCCTTCCAGCCGCCGGTGATGTCGGCCGGGGCGCGGAGCACGGAGGCGCGGGGCAGGGCGTCGAAATTGGTCGAGATGAGCGGGGCGGGGATGCTGATCTCTCCCACCAGATCGTACCAGGTGTGGGCGGCGGCGTAGAGCGAGCCGGGATAGCCGTCGCTCGAGCCGGGGTCGCCATCGGGGTAATAGGCCAGCGCGTGGCCGCTGTAGGCCCACTCGTCGCCGGAAGGGTAGACGAAAGCGCCCTGGTAGATGAGGGTGGTGGAATAGATGCGCTGTGAATAGTTGTTCGTGACGAGCGGCAGGTAGAGGGTGGGGGTGAGGTCGGCGGAGCGGGCCAGGCGGGTTGGGGTGATTGGCGTCTGGGCGCGGGTCGTGGACGAGAGGTATCCGCCGACCGCGCTCAGAGCCGCCAGCGCCAGGACGATTGTTATGATGACCATATTTTTGCGGTTCATTTGCTCCTCCCCACAGTTCGATTCCTCGAAACCAACGGTAGGTAGGTGTGAAATGCCGGCCAGAACCCGTTGTTGGAGAGGCCCGACCACACACCACTCGCGTTCTGCCAGCGGTGCGCAAAGTAGACGTGGTCGCCCCCGTAGGGCAGTGTGGCGGTAAAGGTCCCCGTGTTGCCGGGGAGGGTGTCGGTCAGGAGCGCGGCAGCAGCCCAGTTGGCCTCGGTGATGAACGCGCCGGCGTAGCGCAGCGTGACCGTGACCGCACCGGACGGCGGCGTCCAGGTCAGCGTGGCGGTCAGGGTGGTCGAATCGGTGACGGCGCGGCTGACGCGCAAATCTGTGACCGCCTCCGGCGGCGCAACGCCGTACTCGTCGGCCCCTACGTCCGGGGCGGCACCGATGGGGCGGGTGTCGCCGTCGAAATCGTCGGAAACGTCGGACAGCGTGGCCGCCGTGGTCGAGGAGCGCAGGTGGAGGTCACCGTTGGAGGCATCCTCGAACCAACTGCTCTGAGCATTGGTGACGTTGCCCGTCAGAGTGCCCTGGCCGCCATCGCGGTCGGGCCAGATGTCCATGTTGGTCAGGTTGTAGGCGAAGGTGCCGGAGGTGTCGGAGAAGCGGGCCTCCATGCCCCAGGTGACGCCATTGGGGTTCAGGAGCAACGCCGTGTTGTTGGCTACCAGCCAGTCGCCAGAGGCATAAACCATTTCGACCGCCACGTCGTGGGGCAGGCTGGCATAGATCATGTTGTTGCGCACCACGCCGCCGATATGGCTTGGGATGTCGTCATCAGAAGAATTGCCGAAGGCGATGCCCTGGTAGCAATCCACCAGCAGGTTGCGCTCGACGACCGTGTCCGAAGAGCCGGACCAAAAGAGGATGGTGGGGACCGGCTCATTGTGGGGTGTGCGGATGCGGTACCACTCGTTGTCGCGCACGGTCCAATCGTGAGCGTCGTGGGCGCTGATGCCGTTGGTGTAATCCTCCGGCGAGGTGGTGGTGTATTCCAGCCGCGAGCAGGCCAGCAGGCCATTGTCGCTGCCGTCGCCGACGGGGTTGACTTTGACCAGTTGGTAGCCGGTATCCACGACGTGCAGGTTGTAGAGCACCGGACGGTCGCTGCCCTGGACCGACACGCCGTGCTCGTCGCCGTTGCGGATGGTCAGGTCGGCGACGGTGACGTCGTCGGCCTCGATGGCGATGACGTGGGTGTGGCTCCGGGTGAGCATGCCGCCCCCGTCGAGGATGACGTCGTCGCGGTTGCCGGTCGCGCCGCGGATGGCGACGTCGTCGTGCTGCACCCACACCGCATCTTGCAGGTTATACGTCCCCGCCGCCACCAGAATGGTCGTGCCGGGGGCGGCGTTGGCGGCCTGGGTGCGCAGCTCGGCCTCGGTGGAGACGGTCACGGTGGGGCCGGAGGGCGGGTCGAGCGGCGGGCAGAGTGTGTCGTCGCCTGGCCCGGAGAGCGGGGAAGTAAGGTGTGTCGCATGCCCGGTATCCACCATAAGCGCCAGGCAGAACCCGGACGCGCCGCCGGTGATGGACAGGAACAAGAGAAATGAGATCATCAATCTGGTACGCATCTGCCTTCCTCATTTTGTAACTACCTTGACAATGTCACGTTCGGCCAAAGGCTCTCAGCCCTCGTCTCCGAGGGCGTGTTCTTGGGGCAAATCTCGCCTGAGACGCCCCCGAGGCTTCGTCCTGAGGCTCAGCCCGAAGGGACGGGGGCTACGAGCAGCGACGAGCGGGTGTAGCCGGCCTTATGTTAATCTGACATTGTCAAGCTACTACTCAGCCTGCGCCGGTCGAGTAGGCCTTCAGGCCGTATCCGCCGGGTTGAGCCTGTCGAAACCAGACCAAGTAGGCGGCCCATGTGGGGCAAAATCCATTGCAAAAGCCGCTCGCCTCACTTCGACAAGCTCAGTACAAGGATTTCGATACGCCGCTACAAAAAGCGTAGCGGCTACCCTTCGACAGGCTCAGGCCAGCGCTCGCTTTTCTTAACTGAACCGTATCGGATTTTGCCCTCACCCCCGCTGGCCGCAGACGGGGGTGAGGACTCGTGCTAGGAATAGTTTCTCAGGACGAGGGGGAGAAAGATGCGATACTCAAACTCCCCACACCAGTAGCCCAGGCAGCCGTTATAGCTCGCGCTGGAAGCCGTGCCGATGGCGGACTGGCCGACGGTGAAGTTGACGGCATAGTTGGTGGAGGCGACCGCCCCGCCACCGCCGCCGGTCAGCGGGGTGAACCAGTCCAGGCGGTAGTTGTCGGAGGACATCGCCAGCGCGACGGTGGTCAGCAGAAGGCCACAGAGCATAGCACCCGCGATCACAATTATCATTCGTTTAGTCATCGTGGGCCTCCTATTGCAGCGTGACGAGGATTTCGATGACACCGGTGCCTTCCTCCAACTCACCCAGCGCCTTGCCCAGGACGGTGCCCTGGGGCGGGTTGTCCCCGGCGCGCATGGCGTGGCCGGGGGTGGCGGCGGTGACCAGCAGGTCGCCACGATGGATGGTGCCATTCTCCGCCGAGACCTTGCAGGGCACGATGCCGGTGATGGCCACGGGGATGCCCTCCAGTGGGTCGTCAGTATCGGGCGCGCCGGCCAGATAGCCCGGCTGGGTGGAGTAGACGCCGATGACGGCGGTGGCAAAAGGCTCAGTGGAGAGTTCCACCACCCGGTCGGCGCTGGCGCTGATGACCAGCACGTCGCCGGGTTCGTAGTCCGCCTCCTCGCCCTCCACAGCCATCTGCTCGGCAAAGTCGGCCCCGCCGGTCTGAGTGCCGCCGTTGAAAAAGCCCTTGCCGGTGCGGTCCACGCGCCAGTAGCGGGTGCCAAGATAGCTGCTGGCGCCCACGACAAAGTCGCCGCCGGAATTGCCCTGTACCAGGTAGAGGGTAGGGTAGGCGTGGCTCGACGGTGCAGATGCATTGCCCTCGGCATAGATGGCCATTCCACTGGCATTGTTGTCGGCCCAGAGGCCGACCCCCAATTGGTTGTTTGCCTCGGCATAGACCCCGCCATCGCCACTCGTGCCGCCCACGGCGTACACGCCATAGTCGTGGTGGCTGTAGCCCATCACGCCAGCGCCGTTGTCATCCCGATACGGGTCGCAAGTGCTGGCGCTGGTAGCCGCGCAGCCGAAAACGCCTGGGTGATCGTCGGCTGGGTCGTAGGTATACGCCTGCAGGCCTATGTACGTATCGCTTTTTGCAAACACACCGACGCCGTCTGTGGCATAGGCCTCGATCGCCTCCCCTGCACCCTTGGCATCGGCGATGAAGGCGTCGTTGTCTCCAGTGCCGGTGGACTGCACCTTCAGGACGACATCCCGGGTATCGCTGATGATCGCCCCCGGCCGCAGGCTGAAGGCGTAGGGGACGGGGTAGATGGCCTGGCGATCAGTCATTTCCGGATCGGTTCCCACCTTGATGCCCAGGTAGAGTTGCCGGCCGTTCATGTCGTCAGAGCCGCAGTTACCCCAAATCTCGCTGTAGAACAGCCCGTTTTCCACCTCTACCGAGTTGGTGTCCTCACACAGCGCTGTTCCTCCCGTAGCGGCATCGTAGAGGCGGAACCGCATGCTATAGGTCCCATTGAGGGGGTTGCCACCGGCGTCGGTCAGCCGTCCCTGGATGGGGATTCTGCTGCCCACCGCCGCCGCTGCGCCGACCGCTCCCATCACGCCGACCTCATCCTCCGGCGGCTCCGGCCCCTGGGCCTGGCTCATTCCCACGGCCAGGGCCAACAACAAGCCCAAGACCAATGTACCTACGAGAATTTGCTTGTGTTTCATCTTTAACCTCCATAACATAGATTTGTAGATTTACGGATCACATTTGACGCTTGACGTTTGACGTTTCACTTTCCCATGCATCACCTCCTCTGAAAGCACAAGTTGGGCTGCTTTCTGCCCAAGTATAGCACAAGGGCGTCCGGCGGATGTCCGTTCAACGTCCGCCCAGTGTCCGATTTTGAGACGTGTGTATCCAAAGGGTGGGATCAGTGTGTGTAGGTCAGGTCGAGCCGGGGGCGGCGGTTGAGGATGGGATAGTCGGTGGTGTCCACCCAATAATGAGCGCCCTGGGGCGCTTCGGTGATCATCAGCATCAGCCCCTGGTTGCGGTCGGGGTAGGCCAGCCATTCCTGCGCCAGGTCGGTGACATCTACCGAGATCCAGGTGGCGCCGTGAAAGGAGTGGCTGCCCAATGGCTGCTCGTCATAGTCCACGCCGGCGGCCATGCCGGGCTCTGACCAGGGGGAGTTAAAGGTGGCCGTCTCTGCCTGCCAGGGGCGCAGGATGCGAAAGACAGAGACGGTGGCCGGAAGCGGCTTCGGCAAATCCTCGTTGACATAGTCCGCCAGGTGGATGTTAAAGACGGTCTGGCGAATTTTGGCGTCGGAGGGGAGTTGGGTCAGATCGAAGCGGATCAACACCCGGTCGTAGGGGTAGTTGAAGAACATCAGGTGTACCTGGGGATAGGATGCTTTGAGTGTCTGGCCGGGTTCGTTGGGGTCGTAAGGCAGAGCACCATTTTCCTCGTCAATCCAGGTGTCCTGCACTGCGTCCGGCCCGGAGATGGAGGTCGTGATGGGTTGCAGGTAGAGGTGCGGCGGCAGCGCGCCCGCGGCAAACAGCCCTGCCAGCGAGAGGAAAATCAGCGCTGCGCCAGCCCATAGCCAGATCGAGCGCCGGCGAGCAGGTTGGTGAACGGGATGGGTGGGGGCTGGCAGCGATGGTTTCACAGGGGGGAGCGTGGGGAGCGGTTCGAGTACGAGTCCATCCCGGATGGCGTCGCGCAGGGCCAGCGTCTCTGGCATCGGTTCCGTCTCCAACTCGGTGTGCAGTACCACCTGGCATTTTTCAAATTCGCGCAGGGCGGCGGCCCGGTCGCCGAGACGGTAGTAGAGTTCCATCAGGTAGCGGTAAGGTTCCTCGCGCAAGTGGTCGCGGGCCAACAAGCGCTGCGTCGTGCGGATCGCTCCGCGCAGGTCGCCCCCCGCCTTTTGGAGCGCGATGCGCTGCTCCAGGATGTGGATGTACCGCTGGCGCAAGCGGGAGCGCTCGGCCAACACCCAATCGTCGTAGAACCCTTCCAGCAGGTCGCCGCGATAGCAATCAACGACCGCCGTCCACTGCTCCTCGCTCGCCGTCTCTCCGACAAACTGGTCGAGCAGCGTCACGTCCAGCCAATAAGTGGCGTCGGAGTTCCACTGGAGCGTGCTGCGGGTCGCCAGGATCCAGTCTGTGCCCTGGGGAGGCGCAGGCAATTGCTTCCGTAGCAGATGGAGGTGGCGGCGCAGGTTGGCGCGGGCCTCGGCCTCGGTCTCGTCAGGCCAAATGATGTAGGCTAGTTGCTCGCGGGGAACGGGACGCTCTCTCTTCAGGAGCAGGTAGGCCCACAGTAAGAGTGCTTTGGGCGGCGCTGGTAGAGGCATCGGCTCGCCAGCGGTGAATATGTGGGGGGTTCCGAGTAGATGAATGCGTAACATTTGAGCTCGGTGGCTTGCGTTTGCCCATTATACTTTGCGAGTGTTAGACCGGCAAACTTTCGAGGACGGCGAACAGGCTCAAATTCCTCTCCCGCCCGCCGGCACGGAAGGTCTGGCTCACGCGGAGGCCGCTCGCACCGGCCAGTTGGCGCACCTCGGCCTCGTCCACGAGGTGGCAGTAGCGCAGACCCTGGCCCTCCCGCTTCCAATCGAGCAGGTAGTCGCCCGGCTCCAGCGCCTCCTCTACGACGCCTACCTCCGCCCAGTCCACGATCTTGCGCCGCATGCGCTCGTTCTCCAGGAACTGCCAAGTGGAGAGGATCAGACAGCCGTTGGGCGCGAGCATGGTCGCGATCTCGCGCAGCACCCGCACGCGCAGGTCGAAGCCAGGGATGTGATGGAGGACAGCCAGGGCCACGGCCGTGTCAATGACCAATGGACAATGAACAATGTCCAATTTGTGGGGATCGGACCAGCCGGGTTGGGTGATGTCGGCGACGCGGAACTCCGCCGAGATATTCGTGAGTTGATCAGCCTGGGCGCGGGCCAGTTCGACCAGTTCCGGCACCGCGTCCAGGCCCAGGTAGGTCACGCCGGGCCGCTCCCGGTCGAGCAAGAGCGCCAGACGACCATTGCCGCAGCCCACGTCCAGCACCCTTGCGTGCTGGGGGATATAGGGTAGAATGCACGTCATGGCCGGATCGCACACCACCCGGCTGGCGGCGAAGGGCCGGGCGAAGGCAGCGTAGAACTCGCGGTTCAGGGCGAGCAAGCGCTCAGTAACTTCTTTGTTCATCGGGGAGATTATATCCGGGGGAGACGAAAGAGGCAACTGGGGCGTGAAACGTAAAACGTGAAACGTAGAACGTGAAACGTGACCATCACATAGCACGCAACACGCAACCTGTTTCACGTTTGGAGATTCAGGAGCACGTATGAGCGAGCAGCGTGAAAGGGCGAGGCGGGCGGAGCACCGTGCACCGTTCGACCTGGAGCAGTACGGAGACCTGCTCGCCGCCATCCTGGAGGAAATGCAGGCTGCGTCCGAATTGCCTGAAAAGCGCTTGGCACGCATCCTGCACCGACACCCGCTGCCTGATGGCAACGTTCTTTCCAAGAGCCAACTCCTCAAAGGGTACACCCAACTGTGCGAGCAGGAGGGGCAAACACCTGACCCCGAACTGGTGCGGCGCTTACGGGTCAAACCCACGCGCACCATCTCCGGCGTCGCGCCGGTGACGGTGCTCACCGAGCCCTTCCCCTGCCCCGGAGAGTGCGTCTTCTGCCCGGCGGTCGAACGGATGCCCAAGAGTTATCTGCCTGACGAGCCCGGCGCGATGCGGGCCGCCGCCCACGAGTTCGACCCCTATGCCCAGACCAGTAGCCGCGTCGTCGTGATGGCCGAACTCGGGCACAGCGTGGACAAGGTCGAGTTGCTCATCCTGGGCGGGACGTGGTCGTGCTATCCGCAAGCATACCAGGAGTGGTTCGTGCGCCGCTGCCTGGATGCGCTCAATGGCGCTGAGGCATCCACACTGGAGGAAGCTCAGCGGCTCAACGAGAGTGCGCTCCACCGCAACGTCGGGTTGGTAGTGGAGACGCGACCCGATCGCATCACACCGGAGGAGGTACACCGGCTGCGAACCTTGGGTGTGACAAAGGTGCAACTCGGCGTGCAGAGTTTGAACGACGACATATTGGCCCGCAACCGGCGCGGCCACACCGTCGCCGAGACGCGCCGCGCGATGCGCTTGCTACGGCTGGCCGGTTTCAAGATCGTCGTGCACTGGATGCCCAACCTGCTGGGAGCCACGCCAGAGAGCGATCTACAGGACTTCCACCGCTTGTGGGATGATCCGGCGCTGCGGCCCGACGAACTGAAGATTTACCCCACGGCGCTCCTGCCAAATACTGAACTCCACGAGCGCTGGCAGCGGGGAGAGTACCGGCCCTATGACGAAGAGACGTTGGTGGACTTGCTGGTCCGCTGCAAGACGCTCATCCCGCCCTACTGTCGCGTCAACCGGCTGATGCGCGACATCCCCGCCCCCAACATCGTGGCCGGTGTGAGAAAATCTAATCTGCGCCAGATCGTGCAGCGTCGCTTGGCGCAAGAGGGACTGGTCTGCCGCTGCATCCGCTGCCGCGAAGTGCGCGGGCGTGAGGTGGACGCGGCTACGCTCCACTTGGAGCGGCTGGATTACGAAACAGACGGCACGCGGGAATGTTTTTTGAGCTATGTCACGCTGCAGGACCGTCTGGTCGGTTTTCTGCGTCTCTCGCTGCCGGCGGCCGAACCGCCCATCGCCGAGTTGAGCGGCTGTGCCGTGGTACGCGAAGTGCACATCTACGGCCCGGCGCTGGAACTGGGAACGAGGCAGGAAGGAATAGCACAGCATGCTGGGTTGGGCACGCGGTTGCTCGACGAGGCCCGGCGCATCGCCCGCCAGGAGGGTTTCAGGCGCCTGGCCGTCATCGCGGCGGTCGGCACACGGCCCTACTACCGTGAGCGGGGGTTCGAGCAAGGCGAGCTGTACGTGGTCGGCGAGGTGTGATGCATCTGAGAATTGACAGCCCACTTGTTTGTCACTATACTGTGCGAAGTAGTAGTCGAGATGCGGCGGCAGAATAGGCGTCGGAGTTCTTTTTCGTATAACGGAGGAACAGAACGTGAAGCTAGCAATCGTGATTCTGGCAGCAGGCCAGGGAACCCGTATGAAATCCGATTTGCCGAAAGTGCTACATCCACTGGCCGGAAAGCCGCTGGTCACCTACGCGGTGGAGATGGCGCGGGCGCTGACAGACATCAAACCAGTTCTGGTGGTGGGACGTGGAGCCGAGGCAGTGCGGGAGATAGCAGGCAATGGCGTCATCTTCGTCGAACAGGCCGAACAGCGGGGCACAGGCCACGCGGTGCTTCAGGCACGGGACACACTCCGGGACCAGGCCGATCTGGTGCTGGTCACTTACGCCGATATGCCGCTCCTGACCGTGGAGACGCTGCGCCGATTGGCGAACCGGCAACAGCAGAACTCCGGCTCTATCACGATATTGACTTTGGTGGACGAGAACTCCCGTGGATTCGGGCGAGTGATTCGAGACGAAAGTGACGCGGTGATCCAGATAGTCGAGGAAGTGGTGGCCACGCCGGAACAGTTGGCAGTCCGGGAACTCAACGCGGGCGTGTATTGCTTCGACGCCGATTGGTTGTGGAACCACGTGAACGGCATCCCCCTCAGCCTCCCCAAACGGGAATACTACCTGACCGACCTGATCGGCATGGCGGTCGCTGAGGGGCTGCGGATCGAGGCCATGGCTGTTGAGGACACGACAGAGGCCCTGGGCATCAACACGCGGGTGCACCTGGCAGAGGCAGAGGACGCACTGCGTCGCCGCATCAATGAACGCTGGATGTTAGCTGGCGTAACAATTGTGGATCCGGCCACGACATACATCGAGCCCGACGTGACCATCGGGCAGGATACGACCGTATGGCCCCACACACATCTGCGCGGGCAGACGACGATTGGTGAACATTGCCATATCGGCCCCAATGCCATCATCGTGGACTGCCAGATCGGCAACCGCTGTCGGGTGCTGGCCTCGGTGCTGGAGCAAGCGGCGATGGAAGATGGTGCCGACATCGGTCCCTTCAGTCACCTGCGGAGGGGGGCGCGGTTGTGTGAAGGCGCACACGTGGGTAACTTCGGCGAACTGAAAAACGCGACGCTGGGTCCTGGGGCAAAGATGGGCCATTTCAGTTATCTGGGCGACGCCGAGGTTGGAGCCGGGGCCAACATCGGCGCAGGAACCGTCACCTGCAACTACAACGGCGTGCGCAAGCACAAAACGGTGATTGAGGACGGCGCGTTCATCGGCTCCGACACGATGCTGGTCGCACCGGTGCGGGTGGGCAAGGGAGCCAAGACAGGGGCCGGGTCGGTCGTGACTCACGACGTACCCGATGGCGCGCTGGTCTACGGAGTGCCGGCACGGGTGCAGGATGAGAACGATGGCGACCACTGACTTCGACCGCGAGGAACTGATACGACGGGCGGTGGCAGCGCGAGAGTGTGCCTACGCCCCCTACTCCGGCTACAAAGTAGGGGCAGCATTGCTGGGAAAATCGGGCCGGGTCTACGCCGGCTCTAACGTGGAGAACGCCGTCTATCCCTTATGCACTTGTGCCGAGCGCACAGCGGTCGTGAAGGCGGTCTCCGAGGGAGAGCGAGAGTTCGTGGCATTGGCCGTCGTGACCAAGAACGGCGGCTCCCCCTGCGGCTCCTGCCGCCAGACCCTGCGGGAGTTCAGCGAGAACATCGTGGTGCTGATCGCCGATGCCACGGGCGTATACCGCGAGACGACCCTGGCGGAGTTGCTGCCGGATGGTTTCAGCGCAGTGTACCTGGACTGACTGAAGTCGCCACTACGCTCCCCGGTCACTTCGCGGCCACGTTGGCCGCCACCAGGATGGGATCCCACACCGGCGCAAAGGGTGGCGCGTAGCTCAAATCCAGCCGTTGCAGGTCGGCCACGGTAAGCCGGTGGTGAAGCGCCGCCGCCAGAACGTCTATGCGCTTGATCGCAGCAGGCCGCCCGACGATTTGCCCCCCAAGCAGGCGACCGCTCCCCTCGTTCACCACCAGTTTGACGTGGATGTCTGTCGCGCCTGGGAAATAGTGCGTTGTGTCCAGCGCCTTGATCATTGGCGCCCGCACGATGTACCCCAGCGCCTGAGCCTGCGCCGTCGTGAGGCCGGTGCGGGCCACCGCCAGGTCGAACGCCCGCACGATCATCGTGCCCACCACGCCACCAAACGTGGCCTCGCCTCCAGCCGCGTTCGTCCCCGCCACGCGCCCCTGCTTGTTGGCTGTGCTGCCCAGCGGGATGTAAGCCGGTTCGCCGGTGATCAGGTGGAACACTTCAGCGCAATCTCCCGCCGCGTAGATGGAGGGCAGATTGGTGCGCATGTGGTCGTCGGTGGCGATGGCCCCCGTCGCGCCCAAGACCACCCCCGCCGCCCGCGCCAGCCTCACCACAGGCCGCACGCCGACTCCCATCAGCACCACGTCGCACGGGTAGCGCCCGTCCCTGGTGACCGCTGCCTCCACGCGGCGATTGCCCTCCAGGACGACGGGCCTACCCTTCACCACCGCCACTCCCTGGCGCGCCAGCTCCTCCTCCAACAGCGCCCGCACATCGTCGTCGAGCGCGGTGCGCATCACCTGACCGGAGCGGATCACCAGAGTGACCTCCAGACCCAGCCGCCGGAAGGTCTCCGCCATCTCCACACCGACGTAGCCGCCACCCAGGATGACGGCCCGCTGTGGCCGATTCTCGTCCACAAAGCGCCGGATGGCCCGCCCCTCATCCAGCGAACGCAGCACGAAGACTCCCTCCAGATCGAGGCCGGGCAGGCGAGGCTGCGCCGGGCGCGCGCCAGTAGCGATGACCAACTTATCGTACACCTGCGAGAACTCGCGCTCTTGTTCCAGATCGCGCACGGTCACCACCCGCGCGCCGGAGTCAATGGCTATCACCTCGTGGCGGAGGTGCACCTCCACGCCCTGCTTCGCCATCTGCTCCGGGGTGCGCACGATGAGGCTGCGATAGTCGGCGACGTCCCCCGCGATGAAATAGGGCATCCCACAGGCTGCGTAGGAGATATACGGGCTTCTCTCGTAGACCACGGCCCCCATTTCGCGGTTCACGCGCTTCGCCTTGGCGGCGGCGCTCATCCCCGCCGCTACTCCGCCGATGACGACCAGGCGTCCTGCCATAATCACTCCCTCCTAGCCGCCGATTGAAATCGCGGCTGAGGGGCGCTTCGCGTCGGCCGACCATCTGCGTGGTCGGGTCAGCGTCGCTGCAAGCCCTCCCGCCGCACACTTCAATGTATCGGCGCTCACCGGCTGGCCTCCAACGCAGCTTCGGCCGTGGCTCGATCCGGCCCCCAAACGACCCACACGCGGTCGTCCTCGCGCAGCAGGCCCACGGCAACGCTGGGAGCATCCCACCACGTGCCGTCGGTGGCGGACACGCTCTTGAAGCGGGCTTGGATGAGGGCGCGATAGGCGTCCTCGAACTCGGTGGCTTCCGCGCCACTATCCCACACCGTCTGCCACAGGACCAATGAGCGACCTTCGGGGTCCTGCCACACGCCGATGCGGTCGCCATCCCATCCGGCTGCGGCACGCTCGGCCCATCCGGGATCGTCGAGAAACTCGTCCAGGTGCACGGAGAGCACGAACTCGCCCAACGTGTCCTCCAGCACTGGCTGCCAGCCATCACCCGGGGCGGAAGGGAGGGTTACCTCTTGGGGCAGGTCTCTGTGGCCGTGATACTTCTCCGGGTGCAACACCTGCTCCGTCGAGGCAGGCGGGTCGGCGAAGGCCGCGTTGACACCACTCCAACTCTGGGTGAGAAACAGATCCACCACGAAGTAGGCCCCCTCCTGGTAAGGAAAGGCAATGACCCTCCCCGCGCGCTCCGAGATGCCCTCCAACTCCAGTTCGGGTTCCTCGGCGAACGAAGCCCGGTAGGCCAGGTATTCCCACTCGGCCTGCGTGGTATTGCCGTAGGCGTAGAATGCCATGACGACGGTGGCATCCCCCTCGACCAGCGCCCGCGCGGCCAGGTCGGCGTCGGTGGACGTGGCGTTCTCCAGGTAACTGGTCAGGTCAAAGTGCTGATCCTGGAGCGCGTGGGTGTACTCGTGGGCGAAGACCGTCTCCTCCTCCGCGCTCATATTGACGCGATGGGTGACGATATAGATGTGGCGTTTCTCAGGCACGTAGAGCCCGGCGAAGTTGGCGGCGAAGGCCTCGATCTCCTCATCGCCGATGGTCGCATCCTCCGCCAACAGACCCAGGGCCCTGTAGAGCGCCCACTGGCGGTCCACCTCGGCCCGGATCTCCTCGACGCCGTACAGTGCGCGTATTTCCTCCGCCATCTGCTCCTGGCTGAGCATGCTGAAGGGCACCTCGGTGGCTGCCTCCAGCTCGCGGATGAGTGTGACCTGTTCGATGATTTGCTCGACGATATGCCGGTTGTAGAACTCACGCGATACGACGCGCGTGTTGGTGGGCTGCGGGGTGAAGGTCTCGGTGGGGAGGGGGCTGGAAGAGGGAGAGGGAGAGGGAATGGGGCTAGGACCAGCCGTGGGCGGCAGGGCAGCTACGGGCGTGACCAGCCGCGCCGATGACAGATCGCGCAGCGACGTGGTGACGGCGACTGCCAACAGGCACAGCACGATCAGGTCACACACCGCCAGGGCAAGGAGGACGAGACAGCGGCTGGGAGAGAAGGCACGCAAGTTCATCAGTCAGGCCATTGTAACACAACAACGCAGGCGGACAAATGGAAGCCGTCAACGGCCACGCGGCGGAATCGGCAAGTTCACGCCGGCCGGTCAGACGCGGCAGAGTCTCGCCGCATCGATCAGCGCTATGGCCTGGAAGGTCTGGATGGCCTGGTTCCCAAAGAAGCCTCCAGGTTCCCCACATTGGCCCTGGCCTGGGGCATCTGACCGCGAGCGATCTGTCCGGTGATGTCGTTGATGGAGCCGGATAGCCGTTGTAGTTGAGAGCCTCCGTGGGCGTTCAGGCCAGCGCTGGCGTTGGCCCCCAACTGAGCGATGTCCGCCAGCTCCGCCTGCGAGATTCTGTCGTCGTCCAGAGCCTGGCGCACACCGTCCACGTAATCGAACGCAGCTTGGAGTGCAGCCTGGCGGTCAGCGGGGATGTTGTCAGGCTGGATAGACAGGGCAGTTGCGGCCCGGCTTTCGAGTTCGGCCTGCAGATCTTGGAGCCAGCTCTGGGCTTGTGGCTGAATTTCTGCGGCTCTGGTGCTGGCGGCCTGGGCAGTGGCTTCCAGTTGGGTGATGCTCTCTTCGGCCACCGCGAGCCCCTGCTCGAGGGCCGTGTTGATCTCCTGGAGCATAGCGTTGACGGTGGCGATGTCCTCGGCCAATACGGTGAGGTCTTCCTCAATGGCCTGGAGGAGGGTAATCGTCTCGGTCGCCAACTCCCCATACAGGTCGTAGTAAGCGTAGATCAGTTCCTCGGCATAGGCGATGGCTTCCTCCGCGTCCGTCACATAGGTTTCCAACGCATCCGCTTCCTCCTGTGTGACGGTGCCATCGGCGGTGGTCTCCGTCGTTGTGGTTGAGCATTCTTGCGTGGCGGCGGTGGCTTCGGCGACGGCCTGGTCAATCAGAGCCGCCAGCTCTTCCTCGGTCATCGTCACGTATTCCGCCGAGGGGGTGCGTGTTGGGAGGGCTGTGCTGGTGGCCTGGACAGCAGCATCAATCGTCGCCTGTACGCCAGCCTGGGCTGTGCTGGTGGCGGCAATGGCCACGCCAATCGTCGCCTGGGTATCAGGCGTCGCGGTAGGGGACGCCGTACCACACGCCACTGCGGCGATGATGAGCAGGCTAACTGCGAGGGTAAGGATGGAATTTCTGTTCATATGTTAACCCCCTCTACTACGTTCTCAGTCGCCGTCATCATACCACATCTCCCCCCGTTCCGTCAAGCACTCGTATTCGCGGGGGATGGCCTTGGATCGGCAGCAGCTTCCCGCGGGATGAAAGCGTTCCCCGAAACCCGTTCTTGGAGCCCCTTGCACTGCAGGCCAGTGCAGCACAGGCGATACACATGACCAAGTCACTGCTTGCCAGCCAGAAGCGGATAGAGTACAATACGTGCCATCAGTCCGCATGGAAGGCCAGGCGGTGTGTACCCACACGAGCAAATGAGCATCAAGGAGTAATCAGTGCGCTGGCATTTGAAAGGTTGGCTGTGGCGAGGGCTGACAGTTGCTGCATTGACCGTGATTGTCGCGCTGTGGGCATTGGTGCAGCCTCTTTCTGAACCTCCTTCTCCCGCCCTCATGCCCACTGCCATGCCTGTCCTGAGCGCCTGCCCTGAGCGAAGCCGGAGGGAAGCCGAAGGGCCGACATCCACGCCGACCCCCTCACCGACATCTGTCCCCACGCTCACATCCACCCCAACCGCCACCTCCAGCTCCGCCCCTACGTCCACTTACACCCCCACACCCACCATCACGCCTCCTCCGGGTGGAGCCGAAGCGCCGACCGCCACACAGGAAGCTAAGGTAACCCCCGAACCAGCCACCGTGGAATCTCCCATCACGCCTGCCGAAGTCAAACTCGCAGGCCGGGTGGAACAGCACGTCTACTTCAGCCCAACGACCGGCGATGAAGAACCGTACCGCATCTACCTCCCGCCTGACTATGAACAGACCGACCGGCGCTACCCGGTGCTCTACCTGATCCACGGCTGGCCCTACGACGAGTTCCACTGGGACAACCTGGGAGCCGACGAGGCCGCAGATGCTGGCATCCAGGCCAGCACGCTGCCCGCCTTCATCATCGTCATGCCGGGAGCCGACCCAGAAGGGTTGTTCGTCAACTCCAGCGGCGGTGACCACTCTTTCGAAGGGCAAATCGTCAACGATCTGATTCCCCACATAGACGCGACCTACCGCACCCGGGTGGAGCGGGAAGGGCGGGCCATCGGCGGCATATCGCGGGGCGGGGTCTGGTCACTCGAGATCGGCTTCCACCACCCCGATATCTTCGCTGCAGTGGGAGCGCATAGCCCGGCCCTCTCGCTCAACATGGCCCCGACGTCCTACGATCCATTCTATCTCATGAAAAGGCCAGGTGTTACAGCATTGCGCATCTACCTGGACGCAGGTGACTCGGACTGGGCGCGGGAAGGAACCCAGGCACTGCATGAGGCGCTGGACGAGCAGGGCATCGCCAGTGAGTTTATCGTGCACCCCGGCCGACACGCGAACGAGTTGTGGGCGGCAAACATGGCCGAGTACCTGGCTTTCTACGCCGCCGGCTGGTTTGAAGACGGCACGCCGCCGTAAGCCGCAGGCACACCGGACAATCAGAGCAGACTCAAATGACACTGACGATCGAGTGGCGGCGTAGGATTGACAACTGGCGCCAGGAACTTCCCCACCACTTTTATCGCCCGCTCGGCACCGTTGACCTGAATGGCTTCACGACCATAGAGCAACTCACCGCCGCCCAGGCCCTCAAGGGCGACTTTAAGCCAATGCCGCCCGGCACGCGCTGGGGGACCAAGTGGGAATACGGCTGGTTCAAAGGCGAGATCGTCCTGCCCGAAGAGGCGGCTGGCCAGCGCATCGCCCTCAGAGTTGACGTGGGGGCGGAGAGTGCCATCTTCATCAATGGTCACATCGCCGGCGCGAAGGACCACCATCATCACGAAGTCACGCTGTGCGTGAGCGGCGTTCCAGGGACGCAATACGCGGTGCTGGTCGAAGGCTACGCTGGTCACGGCCCGCGCGTCACTCACGCCGGCCCCACGCCTCCCGGACGCGAGACCGTGCCCGAGCCTGGCTCAACACAGGCCACAGTCGGCGAGAGCAGCTTCGGCATCTGGGAGGAAGACGTCTACCAGCTCTGGGTAGACATCGAGACCCTCACCCAAATCCGCGACAACGTAGACCCCAATTCTCTGCGGGTGGCTGAAATAGACCAGGCGCTGCGGGATTTCACGCTGATCGTGGATTTCGAGCTGCCCCACGCAGAGATGAGGGAAACGATCCGCGCCTGCCGGGGGAGACTGCGCCCCTTGCTGGCGTGCGTCAACGGCTCCACCGTCCCCACTATGTTTGCCTTCGGCCACGCCCACCTGGACGTCGCTTGGCTGTGGCCGCTGGCCGAGACGGAAAGAAAAGCCGCCCGGACGTTCGCCAACCAGTTAGCGCTGATGGAGGAATATCCCGCATACAAGTTCCTGCAGAGCCAGCCCCTCCTCTACCGGATGGTGAAGACGCGCTACCCCGAACTGTACAAGCGGGTCAGGAAGGCCGCCGAGGCCGGACAGTTCATTCCCGAAGGCGGCATGTGGGTGCAAGCTGACACCAACATCCCTGGCGGCGAGAGCCTGATCCGGCAGTTCATCCACGGCCAGCGATTCTTCCGGGAGGAATTCGGCGTCGAGTGCAAGGTGCTCTGGCTGCCGGACGTGTTCGGCTATTCGGGCGCTTTGCCACAGATCATGCGCGGCTGTGGCATCAAGTATTTTGCATCGGCGAAGATCTTCTGGGCTTACAACGGTGGCGACCCCTTCCCCTGCAACACGTTCATCTGGGAGGGCATAGACGGCTCCGAGGTACTCGCACATCTGTACACCGACTACAACTCCCACACCGACCCCGCCTCCGTGATCCAGCGCTGGAACGAGCGCGTCCAGAAAGACGGCATCTCCACACGCCTTCTTCCCTTCGGTTGGGGCGACGGGGGCGGCGGCCCGACCCGCGATCATCTTGAATTCCTCCGCCGCGAGAAGAATCTCGAAGGTGTGCCCAGGGTCCGAATTGCTACCCCGCTCGAATACTTCAAGGACCAGGAGGCCATGGGAGTTCCAGATGACCGATACGTGGGTGAGCTTTACTTCCAGGGCCACCGGGGGGCCTACACCTCGCAGGCCAGGACCAAGCGGGGCAACCGCAAGAGCGAGTGGGCCCTCCGCGAGGCCGAGATGTGGGGGGTTGCGGCAAAGACGCTCAAAGAGTTCGCGTTCCCGCTCGCGGAGATGGACGAGGCGTGGAAGGCTGTCCTGCTGAACCAGTTCCACGACATCCTCCCTGGTTCATCCATCCACCGCGTGCACGGGGAAGCGGAGGCCGCCTACGCGGACGTGATGGAGACGGCTCGGAAGATAGCTGAGCAAGCAGCTTCCCGTTTCACTGATAGCTCCCAGGCCCTTCGACTGCGCCCTTCGACCGATGGTTCGACAGGCTCACCACACTGCTCAGGGCAGGCCCTGACCATCTTTAATTCCCTCTCCTGGGAGCGAACTGTCCTGGTCGCTCTCCCCAAGGGCTTCAGCGGCGCTGTGAACGGAGCAGGAGACTCCCTGCCCAGCCAGGTCATTGGCGGTGAGAGGTTTGTGGAAGCCACGGTTCCGTCGTGCGGCTGGACGACTCTACATCCTGCGGAACGCACCGGGTGCCCCAACACGCTCACGGCCACCGCCCGCCTGTTGGAAAATAACGTTTTACGCATTGCGTTTGACGATAAAGGGAAGATCACCAGTATCTTCGATAAGCAAGTCAGACGAGAGCTGGCGGCAGGCGACTGCAACAGCTTCAAAATGTACAAGGACGTCCCAACGGCCTGGGACGCCTGGGACATTGACAGCATGTACGCGCTCACGCCGGTAGCACTCGACGAGCCGGCATCTATCGAGGTGGTAACGAGTGGTCCGCTCGTCGCCACGCTGCGCGTCACTCGCCAGCTTCACCAGTCCGCGATGACCCAGGAGATCAGCCTGCGTCGTGGCAGTCGCCGTGTGGATTTCCACACCGTCGTAGACTGGCAGGAACATCACAAGCTGCTCAAGGTCAACTTCCCGGTAGACATTCACACCCGCGAGGCCATCCACGAGATTCAGTTCGGCCACATCCGCCGCCCCAACCACAAGTCCCGCCCATTCGACGCCGACCGCTTCGAGGTATCGGCCCACAAGTGGACGGCCCTCACGGAAGGGAACCGGGGCTGCGCGGTGCTCAACGACTGCAAGTACGGCGTCAACGTGCTGGCCAACAGCATCAATCTGACGCTGCTCACGTCCGCGCTCGCACCCGACGTGTCGGCGGACAAAGGCCGCCAGGAGTTCACCTATGCCTTCTACACCTGGAACGGCAGCTTCGCCGCAAGTCCCATCGTGCGGGAGGCGTACGAACTCAATTGCCCCGTGCTGGCCGTCCGGGGCGCGGCGGGCGAGCGGTCGCTGTTCGCCGTGGACGCGCCCAACGTCGTCATCGAGACGGTGAAGCCGGCTGAGGACGGATCCGAGGACATCGTCGTGCGTCTGTACGAGGCAAAAAGGACGGCCACGCGCTGCACGCTTTCGACTTCGTTGCCGATTGCCGGTGCAGCTCAAACCGACATGCTCGAAAGAGTCGAACAGGAATTGCATTGCGACGGCGGCAAGATTGCTCTCGTTTTTCGCGCCTTAGAGGTGAAAACCCTCCGCCTGCGCCTGACATCATCTGGAGACTAGTCACTTGAACCCCACCAAATCAGACCGAGACCTGACCAGCGGCAGCCTGCATCGAAATATCTGGTACCTGGCCCTGCCGATGATCTTGGAGACAGGCATCCAAAACGTATCCCAGGTTCTGGACACCTACTGGGTGGGCCGGCTGGGATCGGCAGCGCTGGCTGCGGTGACCATCAGCATCACCATTCGCTGGGTGATCAACAGCCTGGCCAACGGACTGGGCATCGGCGGGCTGGCGGTGGTGGCACGGCGGATTGGCGAGCGCGACCGGGCAGCGGCTGATCACGCCGCCTGGCAGACCATCCTGCTGGGCATAGCCGCGTCGCTCCTGCTGGGCGGCCTGGGGCTCCTGCTGGCCCGCCCGCTGCTGGTGCTCCTGGGAGCCGACGCCCAGGTCCTGCCCCTAGGACTCTCCTATCTCCGCATCACCATGGGCGGGTTGTTCACCCTGATCCTCATCTTCGTCATCAACTCCATACTGCGTGGCGCGGGGGAGGCCCGCCTGGCAATGATCGTGCTGTTCCTGGCCACGGGAGTCACCGTAGTATCGGAGCCGGTGCTGGTCTTTGGATGGGGGCCATTTCCGCCGCTGAGGGTCGCCGGAAGCGCCTGGGGCACCGTCCTGGGCTTCGGTGCTGGCGTGGCCCTACAGATGGCGATTCTTCTGAGAGGCAAAGCGCGCGTCGGCATCAACCTGCACGACCTGCGCCCGGACTTCCCCCTGATGGGCCGCATCATCCGCATCGCCCTGCCCAGCACGGTGCAAATGACCCTGCGCTCCTCCTCCCGGCTGGTCATCGTGGGACTGGTGGGGCTATACGGGACTTTCGCTATGGCAGGATACGGCGTGGCGAACCGGATGTTGCTGATCGCCCTCATCCCCGGCTTCGGCCTGGGCAACGCCGCCGGGACGCTGGTGGGACAGAACCTGGGGGCACGCAAGCCCAGGCGGGGGGAGCGCAGCGCCTGGTGGGTCGGCGCGTACGCCGTTGGCTATATGGCCACCGTGGCGGCGCTCCTATTCGCCTTCGCCCAGCCCCTGATCGGACTGTTCGATCCCACGCCGCAGGTGGTAGTTTTCGGTACCGAGTGCCTGCGCGTCGTGGCCCCCTCGCTGGTCGCCAGCGCCCTGGGAATTGTGCTGGCGCGGGGGTTCGACGGGGCCGGGGATACGGTACCGGCGATGGCTGTTAACGTGCTCACCCTGTGGGGTATGGAGGTGCCGCTCGCCTATGGGCTCTCCCGCTGGCTGGGGCTGGAGGCCGCCGGCATCTGGTGGGGCCGGGCCATCGCCAACCTGGTCAATGGATTGCTGTTCGCCTTCTGGTTCCGCCTGGGGCGGTGGAAGCGAAGGGAGGTCTGACCTAGCAGTTAGCCGTTGGCCGTTAGTGGTTAGCCGTAAAGCACCTGGTAGACGGCTGAATACTCCCTGATGTGTTGGGGATGGAGGTGCCGCTCGCCTATGGGCTCTCCCGCTGCCTGGCGCTTGCCAGCACGCCGTGCCTCTTCCAGTTGCTCCTTCACCGTTGCCAACGTCCCTTCCAGCTCCGCCAGCCGCTCCTCCAGTTCGCCGATGCGTCGCCGGAGTGCCGCGTTCTCAGCCCGCAGCCGTTCGTTTTCAGCAGCCAAATCGATGTCCATCACACTCATAGGATACACCAAGTGGCTCGCCTTTTCAATAGCGATTGTTCGCTATTGATAATTGAAGGCAATCTCGGTTACAATGGGAGGAAACCCCGGTAAACAAATACGTCGAACCAACGTGTGGAGGAGATAGCTATGAACCGCAGAAACGTTACCAGAATCTGGTTGATCGTGGCGCTCGTGGGTGTTGGTCTCTTGCCGGCGCTCCCCTCACGTGCCCAGGAACCCACCTTCACCGAAACCTTCGACGACCCGGCCCTGCCCGGCTGGGAACACTCGCCCAATGCCACCGTCGTGGACGGCGTGCTGCGCCTCGAGCCAGGCAACTTTGCCTCCCACGGCGGCGAGTGGGGCGATTTCGCCCTCTCCGTCCGCGCCCGGCTCACTGGCGAAGGGGCGTTCGTCATCAGCTATCGCGACAGCCACGGGGAAGCCTACCACGTGCTCGTTGAACCGCACCGGATGACCCTGCAGCGTGAAGCAGACGGTGCGCTCGCCGAGCTTGCCTCCGTCGAGTCATCCATCCCGGAAGGTGAGTGGGTTCAGATCGGTGTGACTACCACCGGCGACGAACAGGTCATCACTCTGAACGGCGCGCCGGTGCTGAGCGCCACCGACCCCAACCCGCTGCCGCCCGGCGGTGGCGCACTCGAAGTTCTGGGCGAAGCGGTAGGCGAATTCGACGACCTGACGGTCACTCTGCGCGGCGAATCCCCGCCTGTCGCCACCACGCCCGTGCCTTCGGTGGAAGCGCCCCCCGCCGCACCCGGCGCGCCGGCCTACCAATCCGCTCCCTGGGTCTACACCGGCGGGCCGCTGGGCGGCCTGGGCTACGACGTGCGCATGCGGCCCGACAACCCCGACGTCATGTTCGTCACCGACGCCTGGGCCGGCGTGTTCGAGAGCGTGGACGGCGGCGAGACCTGGTTCCTCACCAACAGCGGCATCGCCACCCGCGTCGGCCCCTCCGGCGACGGCATCCCCGTCTTCAGTCTGACCATCGATCCCAACAACCCTGATCGGGTCTGGATCGGCACCCAGTCCGCCAGAGGCGTCTTCCGCAGCAACGACGGCGGTGCGACCTGGGTTTCGATGAACAGTGGCATCCAAGAGATTGCGCCCACCATCCGTGGCTTCGCCGTCGAGCCGGGCAACTCCGACGTGGTCTATCTGGCCGGGGAGATCTCCAGTTGGGAGTGGAACGGCGAGCCGCTGCCCGGCCTGGGGCTGGATATGGTCAAGGGGTTTGTCTACAAGACCACCGACGGGGGGCAGCATTGGGAACGCATCTGGTACGGCGACAACCTGGCCCGCTACGTCTGGATTCACCCCCAGGACCACAACCTGATTTACGTCTCGACCGGCATCTTTGACCGCGAGGCGGCCAACAGCAACGCCGAGACCAAAGACCCAGGCGGAGTGGGTATCTTGCGCTCGCGTGACGGGGGCGCGACCTGGGAGGTATTGGGCACGGCAAACGGCATCCGCGCCGACGAGCTGTACTTTGGCAGCCTCTACATGCACCCGACCGAACCCGACGTCCTGCTGGGCGCGGCGGGCAACGACCCCTACATGTGGGCCTTGGGCCGTCCCATCGGCGCCGTCTACCGCACCGAGGATGGCGGCGACTCCTGGCAGCGCGTGCTCGACCTGCCCAACGCCAGCGCGGTCGAAATCTGCGAGGGTGACCCGAACGTAGCCTATGCCGCCTCCCTGAGCGCCTTTTTCCGCAGCGACGATGGGGGGCGGACCTGGCGATTGCAAACCGGCGTCGGCGGGGGCGAGGTGGCGCAGGCCGGCGAGGAGATGTGGGGGCCGCCGGGCGTCGTGGCCGGGTTCCCCATTGACCTGCAGTGCGACCCCCGCGACGCCAGCCGCGTCTTTGTCAATGCCTACGGCGGCGGCAATTTCGTCAGCGAGGACGGCGGCCAGACCTGGCGGGTTGCCAGCCAGGGGTACACCGGCGCGCTGATGGCCCAGGTCGCTGTGGCGCGAGACGAACCGGCCCGCGTCTACGCCACTGCCCGCAGCGGCGTCTTTGCCAGCGCCGATGGCGGGCAGACGTGGGAGGGGTTGAGCTATGGCGTGGCGCGGGCGATGGAGGCGCTCGCCATCGCTGTTGATCCACAGGACTCGCGCCGCATCCTCGCCAGCGTGGGCGACGCCGGCCCTCACCCTAAGCTGAGCCTCGACGGCGGCCAGACCTGGCGTGACGTGGGCGTGGAATTGTGGCAGGCCGGGCTGGACGGAATGACGACCCGCATCCGCTTCTCCTCTTTTGACCCGCAACGGGTGCTCGCCAGCGTGGGAGATGCTGGCTGCGTGCTGAGCGGCGAGTGCGGAGACGAGCCGGAGGGTGGAGTCATCCTTTCCCGTGACGGCGGCGCGACCTGGGCGCGGACCAATCTGGATAGCGGCCACGTGCTGAACCTGGCCTTCTCTCCTCAGGGGACTCGCGTTTACGCGGCCGTCTACGAGCGCAGCGTTTACCACTCCGACGACGGCGGCCAGACCTGGGAGCTGGTCTGTCAGGATGCGGGGACCCACATGCCCCCGCCATCCGACCCAGATATGCCCCGCTCGTCGCTGATGGCCCTGGCGGTTGACCCGGCCGACCCGAACAAATTGTACGCCGGGTTCCTGCGAGGCGGCCTGGCGGTCAGCCGCGATGGCGGCGCGACCTGGACGCCCTCGTCGGCGGGAATGCCGCCGGAGGCTTCTGTGCGGGCTATCGTCGCAGACCCGACGAATCCGAATGTGGTCTACGCGGGGGCGATAGACAGCGGCGTCTACGTGTCTACAGATGGCGGGCAGACGTGGCGGGAGTTGAACGCCGGCCTCCTCACCCGCGCGGTGAAAGACCTGGCGCTCTCTGCCGACGGCACCGTGCTTTACATGGCCTCTGAGGGAGGTGGCGTCTTCCGGCTGGGCACGCCGCCGAAGGCAGCGCCGCGAGAAGCACCCCCCTCTCCGCCCGCGACCGAGGCCGCGCAACCGCCGGTCGCCGCCACCCCGCAACCGTCGGATGGCGGCGGGGCGGCAGCGCTGCCCCTGGCATTGGCGCTGGCGGGCCTGGTCTGGACGCGCCGGCGTGGCCTGCCTTGAGCACGCTCTCCATACATTTGCCCCAATCCGACCTCTCCGGCTTGAACCGGAGACAGGCATACCGCCTCATCGCCCGGCTCAAGAGCGAGGGGCTCGTGGATGAGGTCGAAAAGGGCAAGTTCCTCCTGCTCGGCCTGGAACCGGAGCGGGTGCTCTCCAACCCCCTCTTCATCGCCAGCCACCTGGTCGCCCCGGCCTACGTCTCCTACTGGTCCGCCCTCCACTTTTACGGCTTCACCGAGCAGGTACCCCTCACCACCTTCGTGGCCACGACCAAGAAAAAGCGTCCCGTGACTTTCCGCGACTTTTCCGATTCGTCACCGTCAAACCACACAAGCTCTTCGGCTACCGCCGGGAGATGGTGGACGACCTGGCGGTGATCGTCGCCGAGGCACGCAATGCCCGGGCCTCAGACGCGGGCCACAGTTTCGACATCAGTTTCCAGGGGCCGTTCTACGATGGACGTGACCACAGCAAAGGGAAGGTGCGGGTGGACATCAACCGGCGCCCGGAAGAGGTGGAGACACGCCGGGAGCTGGTGGCTTCAGAGTACGACGACGTGCGGCCCGCCGTGGTCCTTGGACAAGCTCGGGACGCAGCCTGGTGAGGCCCAATGGGGTCTTCGAAGACCCCAAGGGTCTGGCAAAGGGGGGGAGGCAACGGGCATTGTTATTTGTGCGAGCGGGGCCGTTGGGCTATAATCGGGTCTGGGTCTGCAATCCATGCAGGGAGACGGCTATGAGTTCCGATCTGATAGCGGCTGAGAATCTGGCAAAAGCCATTCGGCAGGTTGCCAAGAAAGCCTACTCCAAAGAAGACTTGCGCGTGGGTGTCGAACATGCCCTCGGTGCAACCTTGCAGGCGCTGGGGCTGACCGCTACTCCCGAATACGAAAAAACCACCCTCAGCGGTTCCGCCGATGCCGTCTACGGCCACGCGGTCATTGAGTACAAGCGACCGGGCCGCCTGGCTG